>NZ_JBUYWD010000003.1:0-152869 GCF_055231015.1 Rhodococcus quanlei
CCTTCACTTCCCCACCCCCCCCCGCGCGGGGTTTTCCCAGCTTGCGCTGCACCCCCCCCCGCTTCGTCGTGCGGTCGGTCCTGCGTCACCACTTTCGCAATGTGGCAATCCGATCGGTCAACTGTTCGACGGTCGCGATTGCAGTCGGCGGTCCACCACACGTACGTCGCAATTCGCCGTGAATGACTCCGTGAGCCTTCCCGGTGCGGTGGTGGTGCATCGCCACCAGAGAGTTCAATTCGCGTCGCAGCTGGGCCAGCTGCGACGCTGCCGCCACCCGCTCGGCTGCCTGCGGCGGCGGATTGGGTGCTGCAGGCTCGGATGGGGTCTTGTCGAGTTGTTCCTGCTGCCGTTGTCGTAGCAGCGCCCGCATCTGCTCGGCGTCGAGCAGGCCCGGCAGACCGAGATAGTCTGCTTCCTCGTCGCTACCGGAGAACGTGGCCGATCCGAACGAGGAACCGTCGTAGATCACCTGGTCGAGTTCGGCGTCCGCACCGATCGAGGTGAAGGCTTTCTCGTCTTCGCCGGGCTCGTCCTTCTGTTTGTTCGCATCCGCAAGAAGCTCGTCGTCGAACCCTTCCTTCTCCCGATGCGGTTTGCCGAGAACGTGGTCGCGCTGTGCCTCCAATTGGCTGGCGAGGTCGAGGAGCACAGGCACCGACGGCAAGAACACACTCGCCGTTTCTCCCTTGCCCCGTGACCGCACGAAACGCCCGATCGCCTGCGCGAAGTACAACGGAGTGGACGCGCTCGTCGCGTAGACGCCCACCGCCAATCGCGGTACGTCGACGCCCTCGGACACCATGCGGACCGCCACCATCCACTTCTGGTCACTCGCGCCGAAGTCGGCGATACGCTTGGACGCGGTCGGATCGTCCGAAAGCACCACACACGGCTCTTCGCCGGTGACTGCCGTCAGAAGCTGTGCGTAAGCGCGAGCAACGGTCTGGTCCGTGGCGATGACCAGTCCACCGGCGTCGGGCATGCCGCCGCTGCGAAGTTGACCCAATCGGGTGTTGGCTGCGTGCAGCACGGCCGGTATCCATTCACCGGCGGGATCCAACGCGGTGCGCCACGCCCGGGCCGTCTGCTCCGCGTTCAGCGGCTCACCGAGACGAGCGGTGAACTCTTCGCCGGCGTTGTTCCGCCACCGCGCCTCACCCGAATAGGCCAAGAACACGACGGGGCGCACGACGCCGTCCGCAAGTGCGTCGGAGTAGCCGTACGAGTGGTCCGCCTTCGACCGCATGAGGCCTTCGCGGTCCGGCTCGTAAGTGACGAACGGAATGGCGCTGTCGTCGCTGCGGAACGGCGTTCCGGTCAGTGCGAGACGCCGGGTCGCTCCGTCGAAGGCCTCCCGGATGGCCTCACCCCAGCTCTTCGCATCACCACCGTGGTGAATCTCGTCCAGAATGACCAAGGTTCGGCGCGCCTCGGTACGAACTCGATGTTTGAAGGGATGCGCGGCGACCTGTGCGTAGGTCAACACCACACCTTGATAGTCGCTGGAGGTTTGCCCTGTGGAGTTCGAAAAGCGCGAATCGAGCGCGATACCCGAACTGGCCGCCGACTCCGCCCACTGATGCTTCAGGTGTTCGGTGGGAGCGACGACCGTGATCTGGTCGACAGTGCGGTCCCGAAGTAGCTCGGACGCCACTCGCAGCGCGAACGTGGTCTTACCGGCACCGGGTGTTGCAACCGCGAGAAAGTCCCGCGGGTTGCTGGCCAGGTACCTGGTGAGCGCCCGGCGCTGCCACGCACGCAGGGCGCGCCCCTGGGCCGGTGTAGCGATCGGTGTGATGTCTGCGGACGCTGTTTCAGCACTCACAAGCAGTCCTGCGCTGAGATGGCACTTGGTATTCGAGCTCCTCTGTACGTGAAGGTCAAGCGGGAAGCATATCGGTCCTCGCGGTCACGACACGCATCCGATCTTGGCAGACGAATTGCGACACGAGGACACCGGCGGTGGGCATCCGGGCGTGTCGTACGGAATGCTGGACTCCATCATGAGCGAAACGCCTGCGACGAATCCCGACAGTGGGACCGCTGTACGCAGATCCGCATGGCATCCGCTTCGGACCGCGCTGCGCGTCGTCGGCCGCACGGCTGGGAACGCCTGGGACGATTCGATCTTCGCCAAGGCGGCCACTGCCGCGTTCTGGCAGACGCTCTCACTGCCGCCACTCCTGCTCGGGTTGCTCGGAATGCTCGGTTACGTGGGTGGATGGTTCGGCCCCAACACGGTCGACATCATCCAGTCGAAGATCATCACGTTCAGTGGCAGCGTATTCAGCGACAGTGTTGTCGAACAGATCATCGCTCCCACCGTCGAGGATGTGCTCCTCCGTGGCCGACCTCAGATCGTGTCGCTCAGTTTCGTGCTGTCCCTGTGGGCGGGGTCGTCGGCGATCTCGACGTTCGTCGACTCCATTGTCGAGGCGCACGGCCAGCAGGATGCTCGCCATCCGGTGTGGCAGCGAGTGTTCGCCCTCTTGCTGTATGTGATGTTTCTCATCATGGCGGTGTTCACGTTGCCCCTCGTTGCACTCGGCCCCACCCTCATCGGCGAGGTGCTGCCGACGTCCTGGCACAACACCGGCGCCGAAGTGGTCGACACGTTCTACTACCCCGCCGTCGGGCTGCTTCTGATCGTGGGACTGACCACGCTCTACAAGGTGGCGCTCGCCAAATCGCTGCCGTGGCACCGGTTGCTCGGCGGCGCATTCGTGGCGGGTGCGTTCTTTCTCGGGGCCAGCTCCGTCCTGCGGTGGTACCTGACCTGGGTCACCCAGACCGGGTACACGTACGGGGCCATGGCCACCCCGATCGCATTCCTGCTCTTCACCTTCTCTCTTGGCTTCTCGATCGTGATAGGTGCCGAGTTCAACGCGACGGTGCAGGAATTCTGGCCTGCTCGTGCCACACGCATCGAGCAGATGCGCGAATGGATCGCAGCTCAGGCAGCGCTGGACGATTCGGCCGGTGGCCCGGTCACGACGATCACGCGACGACTGACGACGGGCCCGATCCGCACGAATGACGAACACGCCGAGCCGAAGGCGCCGACCACCACAACTACAAGCGCACGACCGCGGCAATGAGCGAACATGGCACGGGGAGCGGGGAGCGCGCCGGTCACTCGCCTTTGCGCAGCCCCTCGTAGACCTTCTTGCAGTCGGGGCATACCGGAGAACCCGGCTTCGCCGACTTGGTCACGGGAAACACTTCACCGCACAGCGCGACCACGTGGGTGCCCATGACCGCGCTCTCCGCGATCTTGTTCTTCTTCACGTAGTGGAAGACCTTGGGAGAATCGTCGTCGGCCGACTCGTCGGTGTTGACGTCGGGACGTTCTTTCGTTTGAGTACTCACACCTCGATAATGCCGTACCACCCCGGTGCGTGTCTTGCCGCACGTCGAACACCGTCGTGCCGTGGTTCCCACGCACCGATGTGCAATCGAGAGCTCACAGTGGAACAGTGGGGGCATGGCACGAAGTGCAGGATTCGGTGGCAGTCACGAGGCCGGGTCCCCCGAGAATCCGTTTGTCATCACCGAGGCCGCCGATTCGGTCGAGGCGCAGCACCGTGCCCGCGTTCGCAAATACATGATCATCATGTCGGTGCGCTTCCCTGCGCTCATTCTGTCGGCGATCGCTTACGGCCTCTGGAGCAACCCTTGGATCTCCATGGCAATCATCGGGATCTCGATTCCACTTCCCTGGATCGCCGTTCTCATCGCGAACGACCGCCCGCCGCGCACGAAGGACGAGCCGAGCCGGTACGACCATCGACCGAGTGACGCGCCCGCCATCGCTCCCTCGTCGGACAGAACGATCGAGCGTTGATCGCTGACATCGCATCGGTGCCGACACCTGCAACAATGCTTCGGTGATCACCCGTGAACCGCTGACCGCGATCTGCTCCTCGCTTCGGCAGGCGCTGACCCGAAACCGTTACGACACCGACACGCTGATCGAGGTGCTCGGCCCCGAGGTGCACTCCGCGCTCGGGCGAAACGAACCGGTTCCCGTGCGGCGCGCGAGCGCCTCGTGCGGCGAACTCGGAACCTTGATTCGCCTGTTCCTGCTCGTCGACACCTGTCCCGAGCGCGATGTCGCCGCAGCACTCGCGCCATTGCCGATCGACGATGCAGTGGCCGCCGGCCTACTCGAACGCGAGGATCTCGAGGGCGACGACATCGTGACTCCAGGGGTGCGAGCCGCCGTCGACTTGCGTCCGGTCGACACCGGCGCAGGCGTCCGCTGGTTCTTCTCCGACCTCGATGGCGGAATGCGGCCGCGGACGACCACACCGGAGCACGTGATCGGTGTGGGGCACGCCTCCCTGTCGCTCCTGCGGGCCACCCCCACCGACCCGGTGAAGACTCTGCTCGATGTGGGAACAGGCTGCGGCATACAAGCGATCCACGCCGACGCCTATGCCGAGCACGTCACCGCCACCGACATCAATCCGCGCGCCCTCGCCCTCACTGCGGCAACCCTCGAGCTCAACGACTTGGACATGGAATTGATGGAAGGTTCGTGGTTCGCTCCTGTCAAGGGCCGACAGTTCGACCGGGTGGTAGCGAATCCACCGTTCGTCGTCAGTGAGGCCAAGGTGGTCGATACCTACCGCGACTCGGGGTGCAACCTCGACGGCGCGAGCGAACTCATGGTGTCCCGGGTGGTCGACCATCTGGCGCCTGGCGGAACCGCGGTTCTGCTCGCGTCGTGGCTGCACGTCGAGAACGAAGATTGGCGGGCGCGCGTTGCGTCCTGGATTCCCGCGCACGGCGTCGACGCCTGGGTGCTGCAGCGTGACGTCGCGGATCCGACTCTGTACGTCGGCACCTGGATGCGGGACGGGGGTCTCGATCCCTGCGATCCTGCTTCGGCGCAACGCACCGAAGAATGGTTGACCCACCTCGAGGACGCGAACGTAGAAGGAATCGGATTCGGATTCGTGTACCTGCGCCGCACCGACTCGCCATCGGATTTGCTCGCCGAGGATCTCCGGCACGGCTTCGAGGACTCGCTGGGGTTCGAAGCACTCGCCTATTTCGATCGCGTCGCATGGCTACGCGACCACGATGTTCTCACGGCACGGTTTCGTGTCGACGAGCACACGGCACTCGAACGCGTCCATCTGCCAGGTGACGAGGGGTGGAAACAGGTGGTCGTGCGAGTACACCGCGGCAACGGCCCGTTGTGGCAACACGAGGTGGACGACCTCACCGCAGCGCTCCTCGCCGGGATGCGCGCCGACGGACTTCCTCTCGGTGAGCTCCTCGAGATTCTGGCCTACGCGCACGACGAAGACCCCGCAGCCATCGCCGAGGCAGCGGTACCGCTCGTCCATTCACTCGTGCGTCACGGGTTGGTGTCGCCGGCCGGCCTCGCAACCACCACACCGGTTCCATGATTCGCCCCTGAGAGCATCTTCTCAGCAACTTCTCAGGACCGAACCGGAAAACCAGCAGGTCAAAGCCGATGCCCGGTTGTCGCCTCGGGAACTTTTCGGGTGCCACGGTGCGTTGATCCTTATGAGACACCACCGATGAGGAGGCAAGTCATGACAAGCCCCAGCACCACTACTCGTGTTCGCCCCAGCGCCGCCGACATGGATGCGCAGAGCCCGGCAGCCGACCTGGTCCGCGTCTACCTGAACGGAATCGGTCGCACCGCGCTGCTCACCGCTGCGGAGGAAGTGGAACTGTCCAAGCGAATCGAGGCGGGGCTCTACGCCAAGCACGTGATGGCAACCGGTAAGCGACTCACCGCTGCCAAGAAGCGGGATCTCGCAACCATCATCCGGGAAGGCGAATCGGCACGCGCGCACCTCCTCGAGGCCAATCTTCGCCTCGTGGTCTCCCTCGCGAAGCGCTACACGGGACGCGGTATGCCGCTGCTCGACCTCATCCAGGAGGGAAATCTGGGGCTGATCCGCGCGATGGAGAAGTTCGACTACGCCAAGGGGTTCAAGTTCTCCACGTACGCGACCTGGTGGATCCGTCAGGCGATCACCCGCGGCATGGCCGACCAGAGCCGCACGATCCGACTGCCAGTACATCTCGTCGAGCAGGTGAACAAGCTCGCGCGCATAAAGCGTGAACTGCACCAGCAGCTCGGCCGAGAGGCAACCGATGACGAACTCGCAGAAGAGTCGGGCATCCCGGCGCACAAGATCTCCGACCTCCTCGACCACAGCCGCGACCCGGTGAGCCTGGACATGCCGGTCGGTAGTGACGAGGAAGCACCGCTCGGCGACTTCATCGAGGACTCGGAGGCGACGTCTGCGGAGAGCGCCGTCATTGCCGGTCTGCTGCACACCGATGTGCGCAGCGTCCTGTCGACCCTCGACGAGCGTGAACAGCAGGTGATCCGCCTCCGCTACGGCCTGGACGACGGCCAGCCGCGCACACTCGACCAGATCGGCAAGCTCTTCGGGTTGTCCCGTGAGCGTGTCCGCCAGATCGAGCGTGAAGTGATGGGCAAGCTGCGTCAGGGTGATCGGGCCGAACGTCTGCGGTCGTACGCCAGCTGATCTCCGGGTTCACCCGACACCACGTCCGCGGGCATGTTTCCTCCCCCTCTGGAAACATGCCCGCGGATTTCTCGTGGGTAGCGTCAACGCAAGCGTCGTGGACCCAGATCCACGACGCCCAACTCCGGACCGATCCGCACCCGCGCATCCGTGATCTGGGCTCCCGTCGCCGACGCGAGAACCGGTTCACAGGCGAGTTCGCGAACCTCGGGTAGGTCGTCGGCCAGAGCCGAAATTCTCTGAACCAGATCGATCAACGCAGGCTTGTCCACCGGAACCGAGTTGCGATAGCCGGACAACAGGGGTGCGGCTTTGGGCGCGTCGATCAACTCTGTCGCGGCATCTTCCGTCAACGGCAGCACGCGGTACGCCCGGTCGCCGAGCAGATCGGAGATCACACCGGCCAATCCGAACGAGATCAGCGAGCCGAACGACGGGTCGTCCTGCACACCGACGACACACCCGATCCCTTTCGCACCCATCTTCTGCACGTGCAGCAACGGCTCACCGGACGCAGCCGCGAGGTCGCGGTATGCGGCCTGCACCGAATGTGGACCTCCGAGATCGAGCCGCACTCCCCCCAGGTCGGGGCGGTGCCGCCACTGCTCCCCCGTGGCTTTCACCGCGACCGGGTAACCCAGCTGTCGGGCGGCCGCGACGGCCTCCTCCTCGGATGTCGCCGACCGAAACGGCAGAACCTCCACGCCGTAGCAGGCCAACAGGTCTGCGGTTTCGGCGTCCGAAAGCCATCGCCCTGCAGGACCGGGATCCTCGCCGAGCCATCCCGAGATCAGATCCTTCGCTCGATCGGTGTCGAGCGACTGTGGTCGCACGACCTTCGAGATCGGTCTGCGCTGCCACTGCGCATAGCGCCACGCACGTGCCAGTGCCATCGCGGCGCGCTCCGGGCCGGGATACGACGGCACCGACCCCCGAATCGGGCGTCCGCCGGGTCCGCGAACAGCCAGTGCATCGGGAACACCTTCTGCGGCGAGAAACGTCGAGAGCACCGGCTTGTCGCTACCGCGAACGGCCTCTTTCACAGCCGCCGCGTACGGTTCCACGGCCAGCGCAACCGGCGGCACGAAAACTGCGATCACGGCGTCGACATCGAAAGACTGCAACGCCGTCCGCACCCCGTTCGCGAACTCGGTGGGTCCGGCCTGCGGGCCGAGATCGACCGGCTCTCCGACCTGGAGGCCCTCGCTGCGCGCAGCATCTGCAGCCAATACCCCCAACGCGGTCGAGTTACCGACCACTGCCACTCGGGGGCCGCCAGGCAACGGCTGGTACGCGAACAGCAGCGCACAGTCGAACAACTGCGAGATGGAACCGACCTGTACTACGCCGGACTGCTCGAACAGCGCCCGCACGATCGAATCGTCCATCTCGGTGCCGGTCGCCAATGCCGGCGGCACCGCGTGACGGCCACTCTTCACCGCGACAACAGGTTTCGTTCGCGCCACCCTTCGAGCAATCCGCGAGAACTTGCGCGGATTGCCGAAGCTCTCGAGGTAGAGCAACACCACCTCCGTGGCAGGGTCCGAATCCCAGTACTGCAGTAAGTCGTTGCCGGAAACATCCGCCCGGTTGCCGGCCGAAACGAAAGCCGACAGGCCGATCCGGCTGCGTGCAGCCTCGTCCAGGATTGCGATGCCGAGCGCACCCGACTGGCAGAAGAAGCCGACGTTTCCCGCCGCCGGCAGCACGGGCGCCAGCGTGGCATTCAACGAGATCTCGGGGTCGTTGTTCGCGACTCCGAGCGCATTGGGTCCGATCAATCTCATGCCGTGCTTCCGGGCCGCGTGCACCAGCCGCCGCTCCGACGTTCGACCTTCCTCTCCCGTCTCGCTGAATCCCGCCGACACCACCACGAGCGCCTTGACCCCCTTGTCGAGGCAGTCGTCGAGCACAGCGTCGATCGCCTCGGCGGGAACCGCGACCACTGCGAGATCGACCTCGTCCGGGATATCTCGAACGGTTCGGTATGCGCGCACACCGCGGATGGACCGGCTCTCGGCGTTGACCGGGTAGACCGGACCGGTGAATCCGCCCCGCAACAGGTTCACGAGGACAGCACTTCCCACCTTCGACCGGTCACCGGATGCACCGATCACCGCCACCGAACGTGGGTTCAGAACGTTCTTCATGCTGCGCGTCTCCGCGGCGCGTTCGCGCGAATTGCGCACTGACACCAATGCTTCGGTCGGGTCGATGTCGAACTCGAGACGAACCACTCCACCGTCGTACGATCTGCTGACCTGGTACCCGGCCTCCCGGAACACCGTGACCATGTTCCGGTTCTCCGACAGCACCTCGGCGACGAACTTCGTCAGTCCGTTCTCGGCGGCAGCTCCTGCCAGATGCTCGAGCAGGATCGGACCCAATCCGCGACCCTGATGCGCGTCGGCGACCACGAACGCGACTTCTGCGGAGTTACCGTCTCCGACACCGAGAAGCCGCTCGTATCGCCCGACGGCGATGATCTCGTTGCCGAGAACGACGACGAACGCGACGCGATTGTGGTGATCCACCGTCGTGAAATTCCTGATGTCCTTCTGCGACATCGTCGGATACGGACCGAAGTACCGCAGGTATCGGGTGCGCTCGGACAGCTTGCCGTGGAACGCGACGAGCCGCTCTGCATCGTCCGGCATGATCGGCCGCAACGACACCGCACCACCGTCCGAGGCGAGGATGTCTGCCACCCATGCCCGCGGAAACGGATGCGGTCCGTCACCGATGCGCTCCTGCAGTTTGGAGATATCGATAGGTTCAGTCACGTGGGTCCTCCGGGTCCAGACCGAGCAACGGGAAGCACGCGCGTCGCGTCGCCATGATTGCGGAGTCGACACGGGTGAGTGCCCGGTCAGCCACCGGGACACCGGTTTCCGGCGCCCCACCGGGACCGTCCCAGTGTCTGTAGTCGACGTCGCCCCCTTCACCCATGGTAGTGGGCAATTCGACGCCGGGTACGACCGTGCGAGCCTTCTCCGCCCACTCTTCGGGTATCGACCGAGCGGGCTCGATCTCGCGGTCGAGGGCAGCGCCGATCAGATGCGTCCACGCCCTCGGAACGACCCGCGCCAGGCCGTATCCCCCGCCACCGACGGCCAACCAGCGACCTTCCGCATAACGATCGGCAAGATCGCGCATCGCCAGAAACGCCGAACGCTGACCGTCCACGGTGAGTGAAAGATCGGCCAGTGGATCTTCGCGATGACTGTCCACGCCGCACTGACTGATCACGATCTGAGGCCGGAAAGCCGCGACTGCTGCCGGTACGACTGCGTGGAATCCGCGCAGCCACAGGTTGTCCGCGGTGCCGGGCAGGAACGGAAGGTTCACCGCCGTCCCCTCCGCCGGACCCTCGCCGATCTCGGCGGCCCAGCCGCTGTTGGGCCACAATGTCGCCGGGTGCTGATGCAACGACACGGTCAACACTCGCGGATCATGGAGGAACGCGTGCTGCACCCCGTCTCCGTGGTGGGCGTCGACATCGATGTAGGCGATACGATCGAACCCGTTGTCCAACAGCCAGGAAATCGCGACAGCCACATCGTTGTACACGCAGAATCCCGACGCTCGGTCGGGCATGGCATGGTGCATTCCGCCGCCGATGCTCACAGCGCGCTTGGTTCTACCCGAAGCGATCTCCTGTGCGGCGGCCAGGGAACCTCCCGCAAGGATTGCGCTCGCCTCGTGCATTCTCTCGAACACCGGGTTGTCCTCGGAGCCGAGACCGTGAGGTGGGTCCACATTCGTGATCCCCGGTCGACCGGAGTGGCCGGCCCGCTTCACCGCGTCGATGTAGGCGGGCGTGTGAATGCGGAGAAGATCCGCGTCCGTCGCGGACGCGGGACGCAGGAGTTCCGTCCCGGACAGCAGACCCAGACTTTCGGCAAGTGCCATGGTGAGTTCGAGGCGACCGGGGTGCATTGGATGATCCGAACTCCAGCGATAACCGAGGTAATCGGGACTCCACACCACAACGTGATCGGGTCCGGGTCCGGCTGTTACATCGGCGGGTCGGGACGACGCGGTCATGCGCTCACGCTACTGGCCGAATCGATCCGGTGCGAGCAACACCACAGACGACCGCCGCTTCCGTCCCCGACCACACCATCGGCGTTCGACACTCGGCGCTGCCCGGGGGAACGGCCGGAACAGGCCTCGCCCGGTAGACTCGCCTACGACGAAGGGGTGTGAGTGTGAAGGATCTGGTCGACACCACGGAGATGTACCTCCGAACGATCTACGATCTCGAGGAAGAGGGCGTTGTGCCACTGCGGGCACGCATCGCCGAACGACTCGAGCAAAGCGGTCCCACTGTCAGCCAAACGGTGGCTCGCATGGAGCGCGACGGACTGCTGCTGGTGGCGGGCGACCGCCACCTCGAACTGACCGAGAAGGGTCGTGAACTGGCCGTATCGGTCATGCGTAAACACCGGTTGGCCGAACGCCTGCTGGTCGACGTCATCGGCCTCAAGTGGGAAGAAGTCCACGCCGAGGCATGCCGTTGGGAACACGTCATGAGTGAGGAGGTCGAACGCCGTCTCGTCGTCGTCCTCAACAATCCGACGACGTCGCCCTACGGCAATCCGATCCCCGGCCTCGATCAGCTCGGGCTCGAGCAGGGCGCCGCGCAGACCGAAACCCTGGTCCGCCTTACCGAGGTGCCTGCCGGAAAACCCACTGCGGTGGTGGTTCGACGGCTCGCCGAACATGTCCAGTCGGATCCGGAGATCATTTCGCAGCTTCGCGAAGCCGGCGTGGTCCCCGATGCTCGTGTCACGGTCGAGACTCGTCCTGGCACCGTCACGATCACCGTTCCAGGCCACGACGCGGTCGACCTCCCTGAGGAAATGGCGCACGCGGTGCAGGTCAAGCGGGTTCAGGGCTGATCGATGAAACTTCTGGTCACCGGCGGAGCCGGTTACGTGGGCAGCGTGTGCGCCACAGTGCTTCTGGAACGCGGCCACGAGGTCGTCGTCGTGGACGATTTGTCCACCGGCAATCTAGATGCGGTTCCTGCCGGTGCCCAGTTCGTCGAGGGCGATATCGCCGAACTTGCCGACTCTGTGCTCGGGACTCCGGAACGCTCCACCGGTTTCGACGGGGTACTCCACTTCGCCGCACAATCGCTCGTCGGCGAATCGGTCGAAAAACCGGAACAGTACTGGCAGGGCAATGTCGTGACCACGTTGCGGTTGCTCGAGGCCATCCGAAAGTCGGGGACGCCCCGATTGGTTTTCTCGTCCACTGCGGCAACGTACGGGGAGCCGGAGCGATCCCCGATCACCGAGGCGGACCCAACGCGCCCCACCAACCCTTACGGGGCAACGAAACTTGCGATCGACCATGCCATCACGTCGTACTCGGCTGCCCATTCGCTTGCCGCGACCAGCTTGCGCTACTTCAACGTCGCCGGCGCCTACAAGTCGGCCGGCGAGAACCGAGTGATCGAAACGCACCTCATCCCCCTCGTCCTCCAGGTCGCGCTGGGTCAGCGCGACAAGATCTCCGTCTTCGGAACCGATTGGCCGACAGCGGATGGAACGGCAATCCGGGACTACATTCATGTTCTCGATCTCGCCCATGCGCATCTGTTGGCGTTGGAGTCTTCGGCTCCAGGCCGCCATCGCATCTACAACCTAGGCAGCGGCGCCGGATTCAGTGTTCGCGAAGTCATTTCCGCGTGTGAACGAGTCACCGGACTCCCGATCGCCGTAGAGGACGCGCCGCGGCGTGCCGGCGACCCCGCAGTTCTGATCGCGTCGAGCGAACTCGCCATCGACGAATTGGGATGGGAGCCCAAGCACACCGACCTCGACGAGATCGTGGCCGACGCCTGGACCTACCTCCAGGCTCTCGGCGATCGCTCTCACGCTGCGCGGCGCTGATCCCGTACGGCCGACCACGGCTCACATGTCGGTAGGCGGAGGCAACCGGACGCCGAGTGTGCGGGCGCACCCGAATCCGACATCCGCCAGTTCACGCACGACGGTCGGCCGAACTCCCGACTGCAGTGCGACATCCAGCATTCGTGCCAGGTTGTGGTCGGGGTCGGAATCGAGCGCTGCACCCAGCGCAACGCCGGCCAGCGGCCCATCCCCGCGCACATAGGCGCTGAAACCCAGGAGCGATGCGGCGCCTGCTCGCTCGGGGTCGGGAAGCGTCCTGCACAGCAGCATCCACATGCGCTCCGCATCGTCGGCACTCTCACCCACTGCCAGAGCCAACAAGCAATCCCGCACAGTCATGTTGGCGAGGGCGAGTGCAAGCTGAGCGCACGTTTCCGGCTGCGGGTCATGCCCCGATGCGAGGTCGGCGATCTCGCCGAGAACGAATGTCAGTTCCCGGCGATGACCGCTGTGGGGATCGTTCCGCTCCGACGCAAGGTCTCGCGAACCCGTGATGTCGTCGTATTCCTGATCGATCAGGGCACCGATCCGATCGCTGTCCGCTGTGAGTTCCATCTCCACCAACCGCTCGAGTTCTCGACGCGAGCCACGGATCACCCGCCCTCCCAGAACTTGTGCGAGGGCAACGTGTGACGCTGCGGGATCGGACTGCCGCCCGCTTTCTCCGTCGGGCAACAGACTGAACCACTCGCTCCCTTCCGAAATCTGTGCAGTCAGATACGAATCGATCAGTTCCACCCCTTGACGATTCACCGCATCTTCCAGGTACTCGACGACATCGATCACGGACGACCGGTGCCGTTCGAACGGCTCCCGGCAACGGTCGTCGACGAACACGACAAGCATCCCGGATGCGCCATCCCGACCACACACGGTGGCGAACTGATCCACCGCCATCCGCATGATGTCCGAGATTCCGTGACTCTCACCGAGAATCAAGTCGTGTCGCATCACCGCGCCGAGGGTGGGCCTGGTCTCGCCCGAAATGCAGATCGCGACGATCGATCTGGTCGGTGTGAATCCCAGCAGTGCAGGTATGGCGGCGATCAGGTCGCCGGGTTCGGACAGCCGAACCGTCGTGTGTGCGATTCGACCGAAGGCGCTCGAGGAGTCGGACGTGGAGCCGTGGGGGGACGCTGAGGTTGTCATGCCGAGAACTGTGCCTGCTGCCGCCGCCCCGAAACCGTCAGAATTCCAGGTGAAGGACCGGACTGGGGAATGTGCCTGCGGCTGTGCAGAATCTGCGTCCACACCACGCTGACGACGATCGCATCCAGGGCAGGTGTCGGACCCATGAGCTAGCGTGACGAGCAGCCCCGCCGTCCCTCACCGATCAGAAGTTCTGCACCTTCTGAACAGCGGAAACGAACGTGGCATCCAGCGGGGCCAGGTGCGGCCGCGAGGGGCCGAACGACATCATGGTCGCCGCGACGCGCACATCGTCTACCGCGGCGACAAGTGTCGTCATCGATTGCACGACAGCATCTCTGCTTCCCGACCGAACCGTGCGACGAAGAGCAAGAGTGTCATCGGCATCGACCACAGGTGGCGGCAGCACCTGCGTTGTCACGGTCGATTCGGTACCGCTCGACTTCACGGTGAAGCTGCCACACTCCGTCGCTTGACCCTCGAGTTCGTCGACGGTGGCCTGCGACCTGGTCAGCTCGACGGTGATCGTTGTGCGAGTATCGTTGTCGGTCCCCACCGCCATAGCGGTGGTGACCGGCCCGTAATCCTGTTGGGGTGGAGTGCATCCCGACGGTTTCACAGCAGCGTTCGCAGGCACTCCGGTCAGATCCGGCGCAGCAACCGACACCGCCTGCGGCGGTAGTACGACTGCGTCGAAACCATCCGGGAACTCGGCCGGATCCAACAACAGTTTGGACAGATCTACGAGCTGTTCCGGGCGAGCGTGTCCATCGACGGTGGTCGAACACGAGGCAAGAGGAACTGTGAACAACCCTGCTGCCACACACACAGCGCCGAAGGACGTCCGCCGACTGTTCGCCACGTGCTCTCCTGTCGTACGCCATTCGAACCAGCGAGGATGGAACGCGGTCAGTGGCCGCGGTTAATCCACTCTTCCAGGTGCGGCGATTCAGCACCGATGCGGGTGGCGGGACCGTGTCCGGTATGGACGGTCGTGTCGCCGGGAAGCTCGAGCAGACGAGACCGGATGGACTCGATGATGGTGGGGAAATCGGAATACGAGCGGCCCGTCGCCCCAGGCCCCCCTTCGAAAAGGGTGTCGCCACTGAAGAGCTCACCGGCCTCCGGGAGATACAGGCAGACCGACCCCGGCGAGTGACCGGGCGTGTGAATCACCTGCACATCGGTACCGGCCACCGAGATCCGCTGTCCGTCCTCGAGACCGCGGTACGTCACGTCCGGGTGCGTCTTCCGCCACAGAACATCGTCTCCGGGGTGCAGAAACATCGGAGTGTCGAACGCCGCCGACAGTTCCGGGGCAACGGTGACGTGGTCGTCGTGGCCGTGGGTGCACACGAGCGCCCGGACCGAGCGACCGGCGACTGCGTCGACGATCGGAGCCGAGTGGTGGGCGGCATCGACGACGACGACCTCGTTGTCGTCACCGATGATCCAGACGTTGTTGTCCACATCCCACGTTCCGCCGTCGAGGCTGAATGTCCCGGAGGTGACAACTTGTTCGATCCGCAGCGTCACAGGACCACCACCGAACGCAAAACCTTGCCTTCACCCATCGTGGTGAACGCGGCTTCCACTTCGTCGAGTCCGATGCGCTCGGTGACGAATTTGTCGAGGGGCAAACGTCCTTGTTGGTAGAGGTCGACCAACATCGGGAAGTCACGTTCGGGCAGGCAATCGCCGTACCAGGACGACTTCAGTGACCCTCCGTGACTGAAGAAGTCGATGAGCGGCATGTCGAGAGTCATGTCCGGGGTGGGGACTCCCACCAGAACGACGGTCCCGGCGAGATCGCGGGCGTAAAATGCCTGCTTCCAGGTCTCGGGACGACCCACGGCGTCGATCACCACATCGGCACCGAAGCCGCCGGTGAGGTCACGCACCGCCTCGACCACATCGGCCTGTTTCGCGTCGATCGTGTGCGTGGCCCCCAGGTCCTTGGCCCACTCGAGCTTTCCGGGGTCCATGTCTATGCCGATGATCGTCGATGCCCCGGCGAGGCGAGCGCCGACGAGCGCCGCGTCGCCGACCCCACCGCAGCCGATAACGGCCACCGAGTCGCCACGGCCGACATTTCCGGTGTTCATCGCGGCGCCGAGTCCCGCCATCACACCGCAGCCGAGGAGCCCGACGACAGCGGGATCGGCGTCCGCCGACACCTTCGTGCATTGCCCTTGGTGCACGAGTGTCTTCTCGGCGAAAGCGCCGATACCGAGAGCGGGGGTGAGTTCGGTGCCGTCGGACAGTGTCATCTTCTGGCTCGCATTGAAAGTGTCGAAACAGTATTGGGGCCGGCCACGTCTGCAGGCACGGCAGCTTCCGCAGACGGCGCGCCAGTTGAGCACCACGAAGTCGCCCACCGCGACGTGATCCACGTCCGGGCCGACCTGTTCGACGATGCCGGCGGCTTCGTGGCCCAGCAGGAACGGGAATTCGTCGTTGATCCCGCCTTCTCGGTAGTGCAAGTCGGTGTGACAAACGCCGCATGCCGCTATGTCGACGACCACTTCACCTGGTCCGGGGTCAGGAATGGTGACGGTCTCGATGGTGACGGGCGCACCTTTCGATTTCGCTACCACTGCACGAACGTCCTGCGACATGCTTACCTCCGCCGTTTTGGTTCTTCCGTCCTGCGAACTCACCACCGAACACGCAGTCGACGCACTGTTCGCCAGGATCCCACATTGCCACACCCTGCCCGTACATCTCGCTCTGAGCGAACAGTGAAAACCCGCATCCCGGGGAATCAGCGCGGGTCTCCGACGTGTTGAACACCGAAATGGCCGGCCGTGTGGTCGGCGGTCCCGGGACCGAACTTTCGGTCCGGCAGGGGTGTAAGGAACACTGGACAGCAGACACGGACAGATAGGGGCCTGCGATGACCGAGCAGTCGAAGATGTACGAGCTGGAGTTTCCGGCACCGCAGCTGGCATCCGCCGATGGCCTCGGCCCCGTGTTGGTTCACGGCCTCGAAGGGTTCTCCGACGCGGGGCACGCTGTCCGTCTCGCCACGCAGCACCTGCGCGACAGCCTCGAGTCCGAACTAGTCGCATCGTTCGCAATCGACGAGTTGATCGACTATCGGTCACGTCGCCCGACCATGACATTCAAGGCCGATCATTTCTCGGACTACGCGCAGCCGGAATTGAACCTGTATGCGGTGAAGGACACGAACGGCACACCGTTCCTGCTCCTCGCCGGTCTCGAACCCGATCTGCGGTGGGAACGGTTCACGACAGCGGTGCGACTGCTGGCCGAACAGCTCGACGTTCGTCGCACCATCGGGCTGAGCGCCATTCCGATGGCCGTCCCCCACACACGTCCCCTCGGCCTCACCGCTCACTCGACCAACAAGGATCTGATCCCTGAGGAGCATCGCTGGACGGGTGAACTTCAGATTCCGGGCAGTGCGTCGTCACTGATCGAACTGCGGATGGCGCAGCACGGCCACGAATCGATCGGATACTCGGTTCACGTGCCGCACTACTTGGCACAGACGGACTTCCCTTCGGCCGCGCAGACCCTCCTCGAGAACGTTGCCGAAATTGCTGATCTGGAACTACCGCTCACAGCGCTCGGTGAGGCCGCGGCGCGCGTGCGCGAGCAGATCGACGAGCACATCGCAGGAAACGAAGAGGTCGAAACCGTCGTTCAGGCACTCGAACGCCAGTACGATGCATTTGTCACCGCACAAGAACAGAAGTCCACACTTCTGGCTCGGGAGGAGGACCTTCCCAGCGGAGACGAACTCGGTGCCGAGTTCGAACGCTTCCTCGCGCAGCAGACGCGCGGTGACGACGCCAACGGCGAGCTCTGATCGACCCGCCCCGGATCCAACACGCAGGAAGTACGCCCCACAGCGGGCACAGGAGTCGCGATGACCACGACCCGCTTTCGTCAACTCCGACCTGTACCGGACGCCGAAGTGCGACTGGCGTTTCGCACGATCCATGGGTATCGGCGCGCCTTCCGTATCGTCGGCCAAGGTCCGGTGATTCTGTTACTGCACGGGATCGGTGACAATTCCTCGACGTGGTCGGACGTCATTCCGCACCTCGCGAAGAACCACACGGTCATCGCGCCGGACCTGCTCGGACATGGTCGTTCGGACAAGCCGCGGGCCGACTATTCGGTCGCGGCGTACGCCAACGGAATGCGCGACCTGTTGGTCACCCTGGGAATCGATCGCGCCACCATCGTCGGGCACTCACTGGGTGGCGGGGTCGCAATGCAGTTCGCGTACCAATTCCCACAGATGGTCGAGCGCCTGGTTCTCGTGTCTGCGGGCGGAATCACCAGAGACGTTCATCCCTTGCTGCGGTTGGCGTCGGTTCCGATCGTCAAGGAGGCGTTCGAGTTGCTCCGGATACCAGGGGCGATGCCGAGCATCCGCTTCGCGGGCACGCTACTGAGCCGATTGAGCGGCGCTCCCCTGCATCCGAGCAAGCTCCTGCACGACACCCCTGACCTGGTTCGAATCCTGGCGGAGCTTTCCGAGCCCAGTGCGCATGCCGCCTACCTGCGAACACTACGCGCCGTGGTCGATTGGCGTGGTCAGGTCGTGACCATGCTCGATCGCTGTTATCTCACCGAGAATCTGCCGGTGCAGCTCGTGTGGGGTGACAAGGATGTGGTGATACCGGTCGCCCATGCACATTTGGCGCATGCTGCCATGCCGACGTCACGGATCGACATCTTCCACGGTTCGGGTCACTTCCCCTTCCGCGACGAACCCATGCGGTTCCTCGAGGTGCTCGAAGAGTTCATCGATACCACGGAGCCGCTCGTCTTCGACGAGAAGCGTTGGCGACAGATACTCCTCGGGGGTGTGGGCGAATCCGCCATCGGCGGCAGCGCCGGCACCCGCATGGCCGTCCTCGATGCGATGGGTGCGGACGAGCGCAGCGCCACCTGATTCGCCCGCATGCTGTGCCCGATAGCCTGTATTGGTGCTGCTTCCAGACCATCTACCAGACGACGCCGATCCCGATTCGGTGTTCGATGCCTTCACGACGTGGACCACAGAACGTGGGTTGACGTTGTATCCGGCCCAGGAAGAGGCCGTCATGGAGTTGGTGTCGGGAGCCAATGTCATTCTGGCCACGCCGACCGGTTCGGGTAAGTCGATGGTGGCGATCGGCGCCCACGCCTACGCGATGGCCACCGGTAAGCGCACGTTCTACACGGCGCCGATCAAGGCACTCGTGAGTGAGAAGTTCTTCGCGTTGTGCGAGGTGTTCGGTGCGGACAATGTCGGGATGATGACCGGCGACGCCGCCGTGAACTCACGCGCCCCGATCATCTGTGCCACCGCGGAGATCGTGGCGAATCTGGCGCTGCGTGAAGGACCGGACTCCGACATCGGCCAGGTGGTGATGGACGAGTTCCACTTCTACTCCGAACCCGATCGTGGCTGGGCGTGGCAAGTGCCCCTCATCGAGTTGCCGAACGCCCAGTTCCTGCTGATGTCTGCGACGCTGGGCGACGTTTCGTTCTTCTCTGACGATCTGACGAGTCGAACCGGCCGACCCACCGTCGTCGTTGCAGGCACCGAACGTCCGGTCCCGCTGATGTTCTCGTATGCGAGAACACCGGTGGGTGAGACCATCGAGGAGCTTGTGACCACCGATCAGGCGCCGGTGTACGTCGTTCACTTCACGCAGGCCGCAGCCCTCGAGCGCGCCCAGGCGCTCACGAGTGTCAACTTCTGTTCACGTGCCGAGAAGGACGCGATCGCCGAAGCGCTCGGCGGCTTTCGCTTCACCACAGGTTTCGGCAAGACTCTTTCACGCCTCGTCCGTCACGGTATCGGCGTTCACCACGCGGGGATGCTGCCCAAGTACCGGCGACTCATCGAAAAGCTCGCGCAGGACGGGCTTCTCAAGGTCATCTGCGGCACCGACACTCTCGGTGTCGGCATCAACGTGCCTATCAGGACGGTATTGCTCACCGGTCTGACCAAGTACGACGGAACCCGCACCCGGCACCTCCGTGCCCGCGAATTCCACCAGATTGCCGGTCGTGCGGGTCGGGCCGGCTACGACACCCTGGGCACGGTCGTGGTGCAAGCCCCCGAGCACGAGATCGACAACATTCGGGCACTTGCCAAGGCGGGCGACGACCCGAAAAAGCGCCGAAAAGTTCAGCGCAAGAAGGCACCGGACGGCTTCGTGTCGTGGGGGGAGCCGACCTTCGATCGACTGGTTGCCGCGTCGCCTGAATCGTTGGTGTCCCGGTTCGACGTGAGCAACTCGATGCTGCTGAATGTGATCGCCAGGCCGGGAAACTGTTTTCAGTCGATGCGCCATCTGTTGGAGGACAACCACGAAACGCGAGCCGTCCAGCGCAAGCACATCCTCAAGGCGCTGTCGTTGTACCGGGGACTACTCGGCGCGGGGATCGTGCAGCGGCTCGACGAACCCGACGAAGACGGACGGATGACGCGTCTGACGGTGGAGTTGCAGCGTGACTTCGCACTGAACCAGCCACTGTCCCCATTCGCACTGGCGGCGTTGGAACTGCTGGATCCCGAATCGGAATCGTATGCACTCGATGTCGTGTCGATCATCGAGTCGACGCTGGATGATCCGCGACAGATCCTCATGGCGCAACAGCACGCGGCGCGCGGTGAGGCCGTGGCGCAGATGAAGGCCGACGGCATCGAGTACGACGAACGCATGGAACTGCTCGAAGAGGTCACGTGGCCGAAGCCGCTCGAGGATCTGCTGGTACCCGCATTCGAGATGTATCGGGAAGGCCACCCGTGGGTCTCGGAGTTCGCGCTGTCACCGAAGTCGGTGGTGCGCGACATGGTGGAGAAGGCGATGACCTTCGCCGAACTGGTCTCGCACTACGGTCTTGCACGGTCCGAGGGCCTTGTGCTGCGCTACCTCGCGGACGCGTACCGCGCACTGCGGCAGACGGTTCCCACAGAAGCCCGTACGGACGAACTCGAGGATCTGACGGAGTGGCTCGGTGAGCTGATCCGCCAGGTCGACTCGAGTCTGCTCGACGAGTGGGAGTCACTCACTGACCCGGGAGCCGAATCGGACGATCAGCAGGTTGCGTTCGGTGCGGATCAGCCCCGGCCGATTTCGGCAAACACTCGCGCATTCCGGGTGATGGTGCGCAACGCCATGTTCCGACGTATCGATCTCGCGTCACGGAGACGGTGGTCCGAACTCGAGGGCCTCGACGACGGTATCGACGCCGAGGAGTGGGAAGACCAATTGGCGCCTTACTTCGAGGAGTACCGCACTGTCGGGACAGGGCCGACTGCGCGTGGGCCGCACCTGTTTCAGATCACGGCCGAGCCGGAATTCTGGCGTGTTCGACAGGTGCTCGACGACCCCGAAGGTGACCACGGCTGGGCGCTCGTCGCCGTGGTCGATCTACCGGAGTCGGATGCAGCAGGCGAGATCGTGTTCGACGAACTCTCTATTGTCGAGGGTTAGTATGCTGTTCGAGGAGAGCGAAGGACAGGAAGGTCATCGGCCCCTGCTCTTCGAACTGGTTGCTGACGTTGCCGGCGATCCCGCCTTCGACTGCGAGCCTGCTCTGCAGGTCGAGTTTGCGTTGGGGAGCACTCTCGGTGAGATCGAGATCCGCGAGATCGACCCACACGATGTTGGGACGGGTGGTCGATTCGTAGACGAACCGCTTGTTCGTGAGGTCGGCGACGGTCTGCCAGATCGTCTGGGAGGCGTCAGGTTTCCCTGGGTCCGGAATGCGAAAAGGCTGCGCAGCGTTGCGGATGACACTGAACATACTTGCGATGGCGTCTGTTCGACTCTTCGGTGTCGGTAACCGACTCGAGTAATACGCCGCCCGGGCAAATCTGTGCTCGGCGTCGGTGTCACCCGGGAGCGGTTGGTCACCGCCCAAACCTTCCCATCGACGCAGCAACTGGATCTGTTGGTCGTAGGTGGGTGAGTTGGTCATGACGCGAAACGAGGAGTCGTGGTAGATACGTGGCATACCGTCGATGTACTCGATGATCGCCGAGTCTCCCGTTGCGTCATCGAGCGCCAGGTGGATGGTGGGCGGATTCCCGCCTGTAGGGTCCGGCATCTGGACGACCTGAACCTTGGTCTGATCGATCCAGTCCACCGCCTCTGCGACGGTAGCGAAGTTGTCGAGAAAGTACTGCAACCAGATTGCTTGACTCAGCGCCGGACGCGCCTCGTCACGCTCGCCGTAAGTGGACTCGGCCAGCCATAGGACGTGGCCGGCCAACCCGGCTTCGTTGAGGCCGTCGACGGAGATGAGGTCGAACGCCGCCGCGATCACACTGCCGTACCGAGACGTCCACGTGAGTTCCTCCGCGACGCCATCGTTGCGTTCGATCCCACGTGGCTGACTCCACAAATTGGTCATGAGGTCTTTGTGGAAATCCATATTGCGTCCCACCAGCACCGCACCAGCGGGGTCGGGCCAAAGCACTCGGGTGCACATCGTCGATCACCGCTCCTCTGTCCGCGCCGCACCAGTACGAGGGGCCCCGTCGGTTACGCCGAGAAGGTCCTGTGTCTCTGATCAGCGTAGTACCCGGAACGACCCCACACGGCTGGTTCGTCGTCGAGGGTGCAGCTCTCGATCACTGGAGCTAGGTCCGCCGCCGAGGCTGATCACGACGCGCCGCATCCCGCTCCTTGAGGCGAACCTTCTCCTGACGGACGGCCGCCTGGGTTGCGCGTTCTTGCTGCAACCACTCGGGGCGGTCGGCGAGCAGTGCGTCGATCTGCTCGGTCGTCAGTGGCTCCGTCATCCCACCTCTCGCGAGTCCGGCGATCGAGACACCCAGCTTGGCCGCCACCACCGGACGAGGGTGTGGGCCGTGGGCGCGCAACTCGGTCAGCCATTCGGGCGGATTCGTTTGCAACTCGCTGAGCTCTGCCCGCGATATCGTGCCTTCCTGAAATTGCGCAGGGGTGGCGTCGAGGTAGACACCCAGCTTCTTGGCCGCGGTGGCGGGCTTCATCGTCTGGGTGCTCTTGGGCTGACTCATGTCGTCAAGGATAACGATGACGTGAACCCGCTCCGACCACCCGCCGGGGTCGACCAGCCCGGTACTCTGGCGACGTGACCGACGCGGCGAAGGACCTTCCGTTCCGACTCGCGTACGTCCCGGGCGTGACGCCCGCCAAATGGGTGCGTGTGTGGAACGAACGCATCGCGACCCGGCTCGAGTTGGTCTCGGTGCCCGCCGACGACGCCGCCACCTTCGTCCGGGCAGGTCTCGCCGATGTCGGCCTTCTTCGGCTGCCCATCGACCGCACGGACATGAGCGCAATACCGCTCTACACGGAGGTGTCCGTCGTCGTGGTCGCGAAGGATCATGTCTACTGCGCGGCCGACGAGATCGTCGTCGCCGATCTGGCGGGCGAGGTGGTGCTCGACCCCCTGGACAATGCCCTGCACTGGCCGCCCCACCTTGGCGAACGCGCCGCCGAACGTCCGCAGACGACTGCCGACGCGATCGAACTGGTCGCCGCGGGGGTGGGCGTCGTGGTGGTTCCGCAATCGCTGGCCCGACTGCACCATCGCAAAGACCTCACGTATCGGCCGGTGGCGGACGCGCCGCAGTCGCGGATCGCGTTGGCCTGGCGTGAAGACCACACCACCGAGTTGGTCGAGGAATTCATCGGCATCGTTCGCGGCCGAACCGCCAACAGCTCCCGCGGCCGAACCCCGTCATCCACCGAGAAGAAGCCCGCACGAAAGGCTGCCGAGAGTGCACGACCTGCGAAGGCGCGGTCCACTGCCCGCCGCGGCGGCCCCTCCCGACGCGGCCGGAGGCGCCGCACCTAGTCGGCGGCACTGGCACGCGCTGGAGCCGTTGCCGAGATGAGCTCCGCCAGCTGCGCGTAGCCCTCGGCATGGGCACTCGACGACCGATACACCAATCCGATCGTTCTGCCCGGTACCGGTGCCGCGAACGTTGCGGTGGCCAGCGGCCCGCGCCCGGTCTCCACTGGCACTGCCGACTGCGGCACGAGAGTCACCCCGAGGCCGCCCGCAACGCATTGCACGACCGTCGACAGCGACGTCGCGCGTGTATCACCGGCGATACTCGGGTGTGCGTCGATCGATCGGCACAGATCCAGCGTTTGATCGCGTAGACAGTGCCCTTCGTCGAGCAGCAGTAGCGGTAGCTCGTCGAGCACGCCCGGCGACACGCCCTTCTCCCCTGCCAGCTCGTGCGAGTCCGGTACCACGAGAACGAAATCTTCGGTATAGAGCGGAATTTCGACGATGCCGGGTGCGTCCGACGGCAGTGCCAGCACAGCCACGTCGAGCGTCCCGGCACGCAACGCATCGAGCAGCCTCGCCGTCTGATCCTCGACGACGTGTGGCACGAGGGACGGCATCTCGGTCCGCAGCGCGGGCAGCACTGTCGGCAGCACATAGGGCGCGACCGTGGGAATCAAGCCGATCCGAAGCGGTCCGGACAGCGTGTCACCGACCCCCGCCGCGGCAGCCACGAAACCGTCGACGGCGTCGAGGCTGACCTTGGCCTGTCCAAGCAGCCGCTCCCCCGCTCCGGTTACGAGGACTCTGCGGGTACTGCGCTCGATCAGGGTCACCCCCAGCCCGGTTTCCAGCGACGCCAGCGCCTGCGACAATGTGGGTTGGCTCACACTCAAACGTGCTGCCGCAGTGCCGAAATGCCTGCATTCCGCGATGGCGACGAACGCACGCAGCTGCGACAGTGTGGGCTGATAACTCTGATCAGACATGCCTATCAGTCTACCGACATCTATCGCCTTTACCTTTTGCCGGTCTCGAGGCAGAATGGACTCACACCAGAAAACGGCGGTCGGTGAGCACCTCACCCGACCCCTTCCGGTACCGAATTCCCGACGAGTACCTAAGCACTCCGTCGTGCACTCGACAGATGTTCACAAGACAAGCAGGAGGACGAAACACATGGCTCTGCTCACCATCGGCGACCAGTTTCCCGCATACAACCTGACCGCCGTCATCGGAGGCGACCTGTCCAAGGTCGACGCTCAGCAGCCCGACGACTACTTCACCACCGTCACGAGCGACGATCACAGCGGCAAGTGGCGCATCGTGTTCTTCTGGCCGAAGGACTTCACCTTCGTGTGCCCCACGGAGATCTCCGCATTCGGCAAGCTGAACGATGAGTTCGCCGATCGTGACGCGCAGGTTCTCGGCGCTTCGGTCGACAACGAGTTCGTGCACTTCCAGTGGCGCGCACAGCACGACGACCTCAAGACCCTTCCCTTCCCGATGCTCTCCGACCTCAAGCGTGAGCTCGCAGAAGCAACAGGCGTTCTCAACGCCGACGGCGTCGCGGACCGCGCCACCTTCATCGTGGACCCCAACAACGAGATTCAGTTCGTCTCCGTCACCGCAGGGTCCGTCGGCCGCAACGTCGAAGAAGTTCTGCGCGTGCTCGACGCGCTGCAGTCCGACGAGCTGTGCGCCTGCAACTGGAAGAAGGGCGACCCGACCATCGATGCAGGCGAACTGCTGAACGCGAGCGTGTAAACCATGACTGTCGAGAATCTCAAGAACGCACTGCCCAAGTACGCCAAGGACCTCAAGCTCAACCTGAGCTCCCTGGCTCGCACGACCGTCCTCAACGAGCAGCAGCTGTGGGGCACGCTCCTCGCCACGGCGGCCGCGAGCAAGTCGGCGACCACCCTGAAGGAGATCTCCGAGGAAGCAGCGGACACGTTGTCGGCCGAGGCCTACAACGCCGCACTCGGTGCCGCGTCGATCATGGGCATGAACAACGTCTTCTACCGCACCAAGGGCTACCTCCACGGCAAGTACGACGACCTTCGTGCCGGCCTGCGGATGAACATCATCGGTAACCCGGGTGTCGACAAGGCCGACTTCGAGCTGTGGTCACTGGCCGTGTCCGCAGTCAACGGCTGCAATCACTGCCTCGAAGCTCACGAGAGCACTCTCCGCAAAGAAGGTGTCGACCGCGAGGTCATCTTCGAATCGATCCGTGCCGCGTCCATCGTGGCCGGCGTCGCACAGGCCGTGGAGGCAGGCGAAATCCTCGCCGGCGTCAACGCCTGAGTGCGCTCGTGACCTGAAACGCTCGAGCAGTGTGGCCCCGTCCGACCGGACGGGGCCACACTGCTGTAGGAGCGGTCGCGTTCAGGCAGGAAATGTGAACTCCACCTTGCGTTCGTCCACATCGACGGTCGTGAGCCGCACCTTGGCGTACTCACCTTCCCTGGGATCACCGACGCAGGAGGCGATCGCCATCACCGAGGACACGAAAACCTCGGCAGTGCGCTTGTTCTCGTGCGACCGAAGAACGGTAGCCTCGAAAACCTCACCCACCCGGCTTTCGAGCATGGTGGCCTCCGTCAGGTCGATGCACGCTCGATCGATCTTGTTGGACAACGAATCCGAACCCGACATCACACCCGGCATCTCGGGCAGCGCTTCCCGCGCCCACGCCGGAATCTCACGGTCTGCCGAGATGGCCAGGCACACTTCGGTGGTGAATCGGTCCGACAAACGACGCAGCGGAGCCGTCACGTGAGCGTACGGCGCGGCGATCGCCGAATGCTCGACGAGCTCGGGAAGCGTTCCGTCGAAAGCCGCGTAGTCTGCACCGCGTAGCACTTTCGGTGCCTCCGACATGAGTGCAAGTGTAGTCGTGTCGTTGGGATCCAGGCCGGCCAGAATCTCACCTGCACCGACTCCATCGGGCCAGGCGATCCCGAGAGCAAGAGCCGTTTTACGCAGGTCGGCCAGCGCGCCCGGTGCCGCCCGCGGCAGGGTCCGCAGCAGCCCGACCTTCGCGTCGATCATCATGCGCGCAGCACACATGCCGGTCAGCAGCGACACTTCCGCATTCCAATCGTCTGCCTCGGTCCGGACAGCTGCGGCAACTCGCCACCTCGCATTCGCGTCCTCGACGACCTCCTGCTCCGGCAATTTCAGTTCGATGGCGCCCCTGGTTATTGCCGCCGCCATCCGCCGTTTCCCGAACTCGGGCAACGCGGTCAACGAGGGATGCAGACGTCCCGAATCCGCATCGGACTGCACCGCGGCGTAATCGAACCTCGCGACCGACCGGACGAGCGCTCGGGTGACCGACCACGACACGGGCTGCGCATTCACGTCCAACTCGATGTGCCACAGCACAGCCGGCCGTGTCCGATCGGGCAACAAGCTCGCAGACCCCTCGCAGAGTTCACGAGGATGCAGTGGGATCGATCCGTCCGGCAGATAGAGGGTCTGCCCCCGCTTGCGCGTCTCGCCGTCGAGGGCGCCACCGGGTTGCACGACCGCGGCGACGTCGGCGATCGCATAGTGCAGCACGTAGCCGCTGGCCGTGCGCGCGATGTGCAGAGCCTGGTCGAGGTCCTTCGATCCGGGCGGATCGATGGTGACCAATGCGAGGTCGGTTCGGTCCTCGCGTTCGTCCGCGTGCCGGTCGGTTGCCGAATCAGCTTCCTTCATCGCCTCGGCGGTGAACTCGTCGTTCAAGTCGAACTCGGTGCGAATCGATGCGAAATCGATCCCCCGCGCAACAATCCGGCTCAACGGCACGTTTCTTCACTCCAATCCGGTCCGCGAGCTTCGCGGACCTGCGCTCGTACGATCCCAACCTTGCCGAATCGCATCAGTTCTTCCAGTCGTCCTCTTCGCGGTCGGCTTCCTTGTTGCGCTCGGCCGCAATCTGGAGCGCCTTCTCCGCGGAGGCCCGATCAGGGTACGGTCCCATCCGCGACAGATAGCCCGTGGCCTTGCCCTGCGACACCGTTCCGTCGTCGACGTTGTAGTACCAGAGATCTTCTTCATCGCCCATGATTTCAGTGTTGCATCATGTTGCCCGTGTTGTGCTTCACATCGCGACTGATATTCTCGGGACTTGCCCGCACAGAGAATGGAGCAAGCATGTCCACGATCATCTTCGATCAGCTACTTCCCTACCTCGGCGCCGACGCCGCCACGTACTGGGCCCAGGTTTTGATGGTCAACCCGGTCTGACGGGTGACCACACGAAAGCCCCCGCCGATTCTCTTCGGCGGGGGCTTCGTCGTGGGCGGACGAGTCGGCGTGTAAGCCGGATCCTGTGCCCGGCGCCGAAGCACCGGGCGGCGATCATCCATCTGGGCACACCGTCGCCGGGTACCTCGAGCGGTTCACCCGCAGGCTCGGGCGAGCAGCCCTCGAACACCTGCGCAGCCCCACTCTCGCGAGTGTGGCCTTCAACCTTGCTCCGGGCGGGGTTTACCTAGCCACCCCGGTCACCCGGGGTGCTGGTGCGCTCTTACCGCACCGTTTCACCCTGACCTGCCCCAAGGGGCAGGCGGTCTGTTTTCTGTGGCACTGTCCCGCGAGTCACCTCGGGTTGCCGTTAACAACCGCCCTGCTCTGTGGAGTCCGGACTTTCCTCGATCCGGGGCCTGACCCTCACGCCGAAACGTAGTACCGGTTCCCCGAGCCGCGACCGCCCAGCCAACTCGTCCGCCCGAACAGAGTACTCGCCGCACCGTCCCGGGCACACATACAGGTGATGCTTCGTAAGCTGGGAGCGTGACGAAAACCGGAACTGAGTCCCGAGCGCACGCCTCGACGCCGAGGCTCGACTTCGTCCACGGCCGGCGCGACGATTCCGACCTCGTCATCATCGCGCACGGTGGACAAGAGAACTCCTACGCCCATACGCACGCGCGCCTGCCTGCGTTGCTCCGAATGTGGCCGTTCGTCCGCGCCGCCCATACCGCCGCTCCCTCGGCGGCAGTGAGCCTACTGCGCTACAGGTTCCGAGGGTGGAACGGGCAGCACT
The DNA here is from genome assembly GCF_055231015.1 of Rhodococcus quanlei. NCBI lineage: Bacteria > Bacillati > Actinomycetota > Actinomycetes > Mycobacteriales > Nocardiaceae > Rhodococcus > Rhodococcus quanlei. The sequence continues at coordinate 28,431 of NZ_JBUYWD010000003.1, forward strand.
CGCACCCGCTCGAGGATCTGCGCGCAGTTCTGCGTGATCTACCGGCCGACGTACGCCGAGTCGTCCTGGTGGGGCATTCGATGGGGGCCAGGACCGTCGTGCAGTGCGCCGACGACCCGCGGGTAGCGGGTGTGCTCGCACTTGCACCGTGGTTGCCGGACGCGGAACCGATACCCAACCCGTCGACGGACTGGAATTCGGACACGTTCATCGTGACGGCACACGGAACCCGAGATCGAGTCACCGACCCACGCGCGACATCGACCTACGTGCGACGCCTTCGCCGGGCCACCCACGCGGCGGCGGAATTCCGGGTTCGTGGGGACGGCCACGCTCTGTTGGAGCGTCACGGCGACTGGGACGAACTGGTGCGACGTTTCGTGGCGTCCGCCCTGGGCACCACAGTCGATCCTGCGCTCGCTCGTGCGTCCACGAAGGATCCAACACATGTTCCCGACGAACTTCCCCGCTGGAGCAGCGGCGGCGGGCCAGGCGGCGCCGTGCTGTCGATCGTTCGCGCTCGGATCACTGTGTCGGTGCCACGGTCTATCGTCGGGGCATGACCAGGTACTGCGCACTACTCCGCGGAATCAACGTCGGAGGCATCAACATCAAGATGACGGATCTGCGCAGCGTGTTCGGCGAACTGGGTTTCACCGACGTGCGAACGGTCCTCGCCTCGGGCAATGTGCTCTTCGACTCGGACAACGCCGATGCCCGCGCACTGAAGGCCGACATCGAAAAGGCTCTGTCGGATCGTTTCGGTTACGACGCGTGGGTATTCGTCCTGGATGTGCACTCCATCGCCGACGTGGTGGCGGCCTATCCGTTCGAGCCCGATCGCGACGGGTGGCACTCGTACGTGGTCTTCGTCGAGGGCACGAGTGCCCTCGACGAACTGTTGACTTGTCGACGTGATCTCGACGGCGATCTGGAACGGATCGAGGGCGGCGACTCCGTCGTGTTCTGGGAGGTCGAACGCGGACAAACCCTGAAGAGCCCGTTCGGCAAGCACACCGGTCGAGCAAAATTCAAAGCCGTCACCACCACCCGAAACCTACGAACCCTCCGCAAGCTCGTGACGTGATGTCAGCGCAGATGTGAGGTGTCGTTCAGGTGTGACGTGTCGTTCACCAGTCGCACGGACGCACCCCCGTCCCGATAGAATTCCGCCACACTCAGGGACGCGAGGTCCAGGTGCAGCCGGTACAGCAACGACGGTCCGGCATCCAACGCAAGTTGCAGCAGGGTCTTGATCGGAGTCACGTGGGTGACCACCAAGACCGTCTTCCCCGCGTAGGTGGTCACGAGTTCGTCCCGAGTCGCCACGATCCGTTTCCGAACCTGATCGAAGCTCTCGCCGCCGGGCGGGTGCACAGAGGTGTCCGACAGCCATGTCCGGTGCAGATCCGGGTACTGCTCTGCGGCTTCCCGGAAGGTCAAGCCCTCCCACGCCCCGAAATCCGTTTCCGTCAGGCCGTCGTGGACGTTCACCGGTAGCTCCAGAGCGTCGGCCACGGCCCCGGCCGTCTGCTGTGCCCGGTCCAAGGGCGAGGACACGATCGCGTCGATTCCACCATGCGCGACCAACCGTGAGGCAGCACCCCGTGCCTGTTCTCCCCCCAGTTCGGTCAGGGGCGGGTTGCCGCGGCCCGAATAGCGGCGCTCGACCGACAGTGGTGTCTGGCCATGTCGCAACAACACCAGGCGCGTCGGAGTACCGACGTCACCCATCCAGGCCGGTGACGCCGGTGAGTCCCGGGCGGTCTTGACGGAACTGTCGTCCTCACCGTCCATGGCCTCGTTCGCCAATCGGTCGGCATGCGAGTTCTCGGCTCGCGGAATCCAGCTGTACTCGATTCGGTCGAACTGCCCTGCGATATCGGCAGCCCGGCGCTGCAGCGGGATCATGTCGCGGTGCTTGACTTTCCAGCGTCCACACATCTGCTCGATCACAAGCTTCGAGTCCATCCGCACTGCCACGTCGGACGCGCCGAGTTCCGCGGCGGCGGTCAGGCCGGCGATCAAACCCCGGTATTCCGCAACATTGTTGGTGACGACGCCGAGGCTTTCCTTGCGTTCTGCCAGCACGGATCGAGCATCCGCGTCGAGAACGACGGCGCCGTAACCGGCAGGCCCAGGGTTTCCTCGCGAACCACCGTCGGCCTCGACGATCACCGGGCCAATCACAGACCGGACTCCTTGGTGCGCACCAAGACTGCGCCGCACTCGGAGCACCGCACCACGGCGTCGGGGGCAGTACCGGCGATTCGGGAGATTTCACCCCGGTCGAGTTCGATCCGGCAGGCACCGCAACGCCGCGCCTGCAGCAGCGCCGCCCCGATCCCGTGCGACGCACGCTGCTTCTCGTACAGCGCTGTCAGTTCGTCGGGGAGTCCCTCCGCCAGACGTGATCGGTCTGCCGTGCGGGATTCGAATGTCGAATCCAGGTCGGCCATCGCATCGTCACGCCGCCGACGTGCGTCGATCAGCTCGTCTTCGATCTGCGTCAACTGTGCGCCGGCATGATCGTGGTCGGCCTGCGACGCCTCCCTGCGCTCCATCACCTCGAGAAGCTCGTCCTCGAGCAACCCTTGTCGGCGAACCAGGCTGCCGAGTTCGTGCTCGAGTTCCGTCAGTTGCTTGGCGCCCACGGTGCCACCCTCGAGAAGCTTTCGGTCCCGCTCTTCACGCTTGCGGACCGCGTCCACTTCACCTTCGAGTTTGCGGATGTCCCGGTCGAGGTCGTCCAAGACGATCTCCACACCCACGGCGGCGTCCTTGCGGGTCACCCGCTCGGCATCGAGGCGGTCGACCTCCTGCTGCTCGGGCAAGGTCTTGCGCTTGTGCCCGATTCGCGACAGCTCCGCATCGACGCCGGCGAGTTCGAGAAGCTTGGACTGCACCTGTGGTTCGACGTTCACGCGTGGTAACTCCTGCTGTCTGCTGTTGACGGTTGCTGCTGGAAATCAGCATCTGCAACCGTACCCCGGTGAACGACGGTCACCGTGCGCTGTGCGTCCACGGGTCGGTCCGAACGTCCGAGACGCGTACGTATACGCGGGCCGTGTCACCGAATGCATCGTCCAAGACCACTTTGGCTTGGCCGCACCACGGAAACTCGGTGGCCCAATGTGCCACGTCGATCAATGCCGGCCCCCCGGCCCGCAGGTGTTCATCCGCCGGGTGGTGACGCAGGTCCGAGGTCACATACGCGTCGACGCCCAGCTGATTCACGGTGTCGAGGAACGAGTCGCCCGCCCCTCCGCACACGGCCACCGATCGCACCTGCGCTTCGGGGTCGCCTGCCGTACGCACTCCCCAGGTGGTCTTCGGCAAGGCCTCGGCGACCCGGGCGGTGAACTCACGCAGGGTCAGAGGCGCGGCCAGGTTCCCGACCCTGCCGATTCCCTGCGCACTCGGAACATCGGCCATCTCGAACACGTCGAAGGCCACTTCCTCGTACGGGTGCGCCGCCCGCAATGCGGTCAACACCGCCGTCCGCAGCCGTCGAGGTGCGATCACCTCCACCCGGTTCTCGGGTAACTGTTCGAGCTCACCCACCGCGCCAACAGTGGGGTTCGCTTCCCCCACCGGCAGGAACTGACCGAACCCGGCAACTGTCCAACTGCAGTTCTGGTAGTTCCCGATTCGTCCTGCCCCGGCCTCGAACAGCGCGGATCGGACTGCTTCGGTGTCGCCGATGGGCACCATCACCGCCCACTTGTCGAGCGGTTCCGCCGGCTGCGGCTCGATGGGGCCGGTGACCGTCAGACCCAACGCCGCCGCCAAAGCATCGGACACTCCGGGGTCGGCCGCGTCGGCGTTGGTGTGCGCGGTGAACAGAGCACAACCCGCCCGGATCAGTTTGTGGATCAACCGGCCCTTCGGTGTGTGTGCACCGACCGTGTCGACCCCGCGTAGTAGCAGCGGATGGTGCGTGATCAGCAGTTGTGCCCCCGATTCGATCGCGTCGTCCACAACTTCCTCGGTCGGATCCACGGCCAGGATCACCGTGGTCACCGGTTCGTCGGGGTCACCGCACACCAAGCCCACCGAGTCCCACTGTTGCGCCAGCGACGGTGGGTACGCCCGCTCGAGTTCGGCAATGACGTCACATATTCGGACGTCGGGTGCACCGGAGTCTGCCACACGAACATCGGTCACAGGATCTCCTCCAAAGCACTGATGAGAACGTCGGTTTCGGTGTATCCGCGTACTGCCACCCGGAGGTGATCGCTCCCGAGACCCGGAAAGGTGTCGCCGCGCCGCACCACAATCCCCTTCGACCGGAGTCGGTGGCGCACTGCATTGCCGTCCGGAACCCGAACCAGCAGAAAGGGCGCCGCGGCGGGGCCATGCACGGTCACGCCGGTGGCAGTCAACCGGGCGGCCATCTCTCGGCGCTGATCCCCGAGACGGTGGGCTCGTTTTTGCGCCGAGGTCACGGCAGCCGGTTCACAACAGGCTTCGATGGCCTCGAGTTGCAGACTGCCCAACGGCCAGTGCGCTCGCCCCAGTTGCAGACGGTGCAGCACGTCGGGGCTACCCAGCGCGTACCCGCAGCGCAGACCCGCGAGTGCCCAGGTCTTGGTGAGGCTGCGGAGCACCACCACATCGGGCAAGGACATACCTGCCACGGATTCCGGTTCACCCGGAACCGCATCCGAAAACGCCTCGTCCACCACGACGATCCGCCCTGCTCGCCGAAGCGCGAGGATTTCCGAGGCCGGGTGCAGGACGGAGGTCGGGTTGGTCGGATTGCCGACCACCACCAGATCCGCCGCCTCGGGTACCTCCGCACCCGGTAACTCGTACGGCGGTCCCAGAGTTACTCGGGTAACCGGAACCCGCGCCTGCCGAAGCATCCATTCGGGCTCGGTGAAGGAAGGGTGAATCAGGGCCGCCAGAGTCGGCTCGAGTTTGGGCAGCATCGCGAATCCTTCGGCCCCGCCTGCCAGCAACAACACCTCGTCCGAGGTTCTGCCGTGCCGGGCCGCAACCGCCTCACGTGCCCGCTGATGCGCGGTTTCCGACGGATAGGACCCCAAAGTGTTCAAGGAGTCGGCCAGTCGGCGACGCAACCATTCGGGCGGTGCGTCGCCTTGAACGTTGACCGCGAAGTCGAGGAGTCCAGGCGCCGTCTCGGCATCACCGTGATGACGCAGGGCGTCCAAGTCGGCCGTTTCGATCGTCACAACTGTCGAGCCTACGACGACGCCGACCGCATCGGCACGACTCCACCTCGTGTAGGAGAATGCGACTGTGTCAGACAGTTCCCATCACGCATCCCCCCGATCGCCGATCGTCCTCTTCGACCTCGACGGAACCCTCACGGACTCCGCACCGGGAATTCACGAGGGCTTCCGGCGTGCGCTCGCTGCTGTAGGCCTTCCCGAACCCACGCCCGACATGCTGGACGGCGTGGTGGGGCCGCCCATGGTCGACACCTTTCGGTCGATGGGACTCGACGAATCCACCATCGACCGGGCCATCGCCGCCTACTTGGAGTACTACGAGGACGCGGGCTGGTCCGAAAACTCTGTGTTCGACGGCATCGGCGACCTTCTGGACCGAGTCGGTCGCTTCTCCTGCCGTCTCGCGATCACCACGTCGAAGAACGAACGGATCGCCGTCCGAATTCTCACGCACTTCGGTCTGGACGGTCATTTCGAGTTCATCGGCGGCGCCAGCGACGACGGCAGCCGGCGAACCAAGTCCGATGTCATCGCCCATGCGTTGTCCGCGCTCGGAGCCACACCGACCGAGGGTGCAACGCGTGACGTGATCCTGGTCGGAGACCGCGATCACGACGTCGTCGGCGCGGCGTGTTGGGGAATTCCCACCGTCTTCGTCGAGTGGGGGTACGGATCGTCCGCGGAGTCCGTGGGCGCCCGGTGGACAGCCGCCTCCACCGCCGAAGTGGAAAGGATCATCGCCGAGCATGTCCGATAGCACCGGAGCCGCCACCCGGCTGCATGTCACGTTCGTGTGCACCGGGAACATCTGCCGGTCACCGATGGCCGAGAAGATCTTCGCGGAACATCTTCGTCTCGCCGACCTGGACGACGTGGTGGACGTGAGTAGCGCTGGAACCCACGGCTTTCATGTCGGCAGCGAGGCGGACCACCGAACGGATCGCGTGCTGAAGCGACACGGATATCCGACCGGTCACACCGCAGCGAAGGTGGGCCCCTTTCATCTCGGTGCCGATCTCGTCGTCCCGCTTGCAGTCGGTCACGACCGCCAGTTGGCCGCGCTGGGTGTGCCGACGGAGCGTCGACGGCTCCTGAGGTCCTTCGATCCTGTGGCCGCAGACGAGTCCGTCTCGGATCCCTACTACGGCGATCTCGCCGATTTCGAACGTGTGCACGACGAAGTCGTGGCGGCGGTCCCTGGCATGCTCGACTGGGTACGCGACCGCCTCGAGCTGCGCGACTGAACCCACGAATACATCCTCGACCAGCCAGACGCTACCGTGGACATGTGCGAAGGCTGAAGTTTCTGTTGCGTCCGGGCTGGGTGGTGCTGGCCCTGATTGTGGCCGGTTTCGCATATTTGTGCTTCACGGTGCTCGCGCCGTGGCAGCTCGGGAAGAACGCCTCGACCGAGGAACGCAATCAGCAGATCGCCGATTCCGTCGAAGCAGATCCTGTTGCGTTGGCCACTCTGTTCGATGACGGTCGCCCGGTGCAGGAATCCGAATGGCACCGGATCACCGCCGTCGGTTCGTACGTCGCGGACAGCGACCTTCTCGTCCGGCTACGTTCGATCGACTCCGCACCTGCCTACGAGGTACTCACACCCTTCCAGCTGAGCGACGGCCGCACGATCATCGTCAACCGCGGTTACGTGCGTCCGGTGCAGGGCACCCAGGCTCCGCCGATCGAGCCCGCACCCGCAGGCGAACACACCCTCGAGGGACGTATCAGAATGTCCGAGGGGACCTTCGCAGGCAAAGAGCCGTTCGCCGAGGACGGGCGCAAGCAGGTGTACTCCATCAACGTGTCCCAGATCGAGGCATTCACGGGCGCAGAGTTGATGGACGCATATGTTCAGCTCGAGCCGGATCAGCCCGGCGGTCTGGGCACCGTCCCACTCCCCCAACTCGATGCCGGCCCCTACCTGTCGTACGGCTTGCAATGGTTGGCGTTCGGAGTCATGGCACCGCTGGGTCTCGCATACTTCGTCCGCGCGGAATGGTTGGAGCGTCGCAGGGAGAAAACCAAAGCGGGCTCTGGCGACGACAACAAGCCCGTGGGTCCACAAGGACCGGGTGACGACGAGGAACCGGTGGTGGGCAAAACGTCAACCGCGTCGGAGTCCACGGCGAACCGTGACAACACTCATGCGGCGACGCTCACTGCGACGCAGGCGAAACTCGCTGATCGCTACGGCAAGCGCCGCTGAGCCGAGACCGCCCCCGATCTGCACAGCGCGGGACAGTTGTGCCCCACGGCGCAGATCCCGCACGGTCGGTGCGGGGCCACCGCCGAGCATCGGCCGGTGCTCCACCCCGTACGAGTACTCGGTTCGACCGCCGAGACCGACTCCGAGTGCCCCTGCAGCGGTTGCTTCGGCAACCCCTGCGTTCGGGCTGGGGTGTTTGGCGGCGTCTTTCCGCCACGCCTGCCATGCCTTTGCCGGCCTGCCGTGCACTATGGGCGCCGCCAACACCGTCAGGGCTCCCGTGGCCCGTGCAGGCACCAGGTTGACCAGATCGTCCCACCGGGCCGCCGCCCACCCGAATCGCAGGTAGCGGTCCGACCGGTAGCCGATCATGGCGTCCAACGTGTTGGATGCCCGGTAACCGATCAGGCCGGGAACACCGGCGACAGCGCCCCAGAACAGGGCGCCGATCGCCGCATCAGAGGTGTTCTCGGCCACCGATTCGAGCGCCGCCCGCGCCAGCGCGTCCTGGCCAAGATGGCTCGGGTCGCGCCCGCACAGTGAAGGCAGCACTTCTCGTGCGCCTGCGATGTCGTCACGCCCCAGCAGTTCGGCCATGGTCTCACCGGTGCGCGCCAGCGATGTTCCGCCGAGCACACACCACGTCACCACCGCTGTGACGGCGACCTGCCCGCCCCAGCCCATTCGTTTGGCTGTGCCTTCTGCCGCAGCGCCGACCACCGCCGAACCGCCGACCAGGAGTGCGACGTGCAGGACACCGGACATGCGCGAGTCTCGGTAGGTGCGGGTTTCGAGCCTTGCCGCACCGATCCCGAACCCGGCTACGGGGTGAAACCTTCGCGGATCGCCGAAGACCCGATCTGCCACCAAACCGACAAGCAGTCCGGTCGCTCGAGCCGTGGCATCACCATTTCGAAACACCACGTAGTTCTACCGCCTCGACCGACACGAACCGTTCACCGGACCCCACACGCGACTGTGTCTACCTGTATACGGATCCGCGCACTGATCAAGTGCTCTACGTCGGCAAGGGCCGAGGCAATCGGGCTTTGCGCATCTCTCCGAGACCAGGGAGCACGAGAAGACTCAACGGATCGCGGAAATCCGTGATGCTGGATACGAGCCGCGGATCGAAATTCTGGCCTTCGGACTCGACGAGAACACTGCGTACAAGGTGGAAGCTGCGGCGATCGACCTCATTGGATTCGAGAATCTGACCAACAGGGTCGTCGGGCGCGATGCGAAGCAGTTCGGTCGGATGTCCGTCGACGCGGTTCACGCGAAATTGTCGGCGCGAAAGCTCGAAAGGTTCGAGAATCGCCGCATTGCGATCACTGTTACGAACAGCTTGGCACTAGCGCGGGAACGACTCGGACCTCGCTTTGACGCCTCCTCCGATGATGCGACCGCAGCACTCTACGACGCGACCCGAGGTACCTGGCGAGTGGACCTGAATCGCGCCCAGAGTTGCGAATTCGCACTCGCCGTCAACGGTGGCGTCGTACGGGAGGTTTACCGGATCGCGCAGTGGCTTCCCGGAGGATCCACTCATTACGCGGATTCCGCGTCGAACCCGCTCGAAGACCGCTACGAATTCTCGGCAAGATCGCCGAAGACGACGTTCGGGGGATGTACCGGTTCGAACTGATCGGACCGTCGACACAGAACCCCATTCGCTATTTCGAACCCGGTGATACTCCCAACTGAGAGTTCGAGTGCGAAAAGGCGCGTATCATTCACTCTGAACGGGGAAAGAGTCTGCTATCACGCCAGGTTTACGGCTAGCTCAGGCGTTCGGCGGCAGCGGCGATGTCGTCGAGATCCTGTCGTAGGGCCTTCACGGTGGCGCGTTTCGCGAGCGGTCCGGCGAGCGTCATCAGCGCTTCCTGCACGGCTCCGAGCGGCCCGGAGTCGCCCGAGAACTCCATCGTCAGATTCGTTCCGGTCGAGGTGGGTGTCAGCTCGAACACCGTTCGATAACGCGCACGCCCGGATTCTGAGGTGACGACGGTGCGCTGCCCGGGTACGCAATCGGTCACCAGCATCTCTTCGCTCGCCGATTTGCCGAACATCACCCGCGTCTCACGCCACTGGGTTCCGATCCCGTACTCGCGGCCACCGTCGCCATCGAGGCGTTCGACTGCAGTGACACCGCGCAACGTGTCCGGTGTGGAATCAAGATCGGTGAGGACCGCCCACACCGCAGCCGGAGATGCGGCAATGGACCGGGCGACGGTGATGCGTTGTTCCACTGATTCACACCTTTCGAGCAGACGGGCCATACAGCGGTTCCGCGATGCCGGATCTTCTGCTTGGTCGTTGGAACCAGTCGATCCTGAACGCTACCCGCAATTGGTCGGCGGTCACACCGAGTCTGGACTCCCTGCGTCGCCAGTTGCGCTTACGCGTGCCGAGAAGGGCTGCGCGGTCGACGTCGTGATGCAATACTCGCCCCGAAGCCGGATGACTGCGGTCAGGGGAACGGCCGCTACGTCACAGGCCGGGCGCTATCGGACATGGTTGAGCGACAACGACGTCGGGGAGTGTTGGATGCACAGAGAGCTGCAGGATGTCGCGCAACAAGTGTCCACCGGACGTCTACCCCGGTGGGAGTCGGTCGAGACGATCGTGGGGGCCGCATACCGACGCTACCTGCGGATGACCGACGGGTCGGTGGCCGACTACATACCGGCGCTTGCGGACGCCGACCCGGAGTTGTTCGCGGTTGCCGTCTCGGAAATCGGTGGAGGTATGCACGAGGCCGGGGACGTGGCGGCCGAGTTCACCATCCAATCGATATCGAAGGCATTCGTTTTCGCGCTGGTCTGTGAAGCACACGGGCACATGGCGGTCCGTGAGCGCATCGGCGTCGACAACACAGGCCTGCCTTTCAACTCGGTGATCGCGATCGAGCTCGGCGACGGCCACCCGCGCAACCCGATGGTCAACGCGGGCGCGATCGCTACGACCGCACTGATTCCCGGGGCCACACCTGCAGAACAGTGGGAGCGGGTACGCCGAGGGCTTTCACGTTTCGCCGGTCGCGCACTCGAACTCGACGGCCAGGCGTACCACTCGGAGATGCTGACCAACCACCGGAACCGGGCCATCACGCAACTGCTCGAGAGCTATGGTCGAATCGAGGCCGAACCGGCGACCCTCGTCGACGTGTACACCAGGCAGTGCTCGCTACGCGTGAACGCGCACGACCTCGCAATCATGGGCGCCACCCTGGCGGACGGCGGGGTCAACCCGGTCACCGGAGAACGGGTCGTGTCGGCGCAGGTGTGCCGCGACACCCTGTCCGTGCTCGCCTCCACCGGCATGTACGAGCGCTCAGGACAGTGGCTGTTCGAAGTGGGCCTACCCGCGAAATCCGGTGTCTCCGGCGGAATTGTCGCCATCGTCCCGGGCAAAGGGGCCATCGGCACGTTCTCACCGCGGTTGGACGAAGCGGGAAACAGCGTTCGCGGCCAGCGGGCAACGGCGTACCTCTCCCGGGCGCTCGGGCTCAATCTGTTCGCCTCGGACGTACATACAGGCGGAGACCACCTCGATACCTTCGCGCACGAACCTGCACGGCGCACCGCCGAAGAGCAGATCGCACCGCAGACGAAAGGGCACATCGCATGAGCGCTGAGACCGCAGTGTCGGACGACGAAGCCGCGCGCACATCCTGGGTACCGATGATCGGGCTGTTCTTGGCCCAGATGCTGATGTCCTTCAATGTGGCGCTTCTGCCCATATCCCTCGGCGGGATGGTCGACTCGTTCGGTGCGCCTCCGACGACCGTTGCGGCGACGATCGTCGTCTACGGCCTCGTCGTGGCCGCGCTTGTCATGGTGGGCGCCAAGGTCGGTCAGAAGGTGGGCTGGCTACGGGTTTTCCGTGCCGTCGTCGTCTTGTTCGCTGTCTCCTCGATCATCATGCTGGTCTCGCCGAGCGTCGGCTGGGCCATCACCGGCCAGGGTCTCGCTGGTGCGTCGGCGGCGATCATCGTCCCTGCCCTCGTCGCCCTGATCGCCGAGAACTACAAGGGCCTCCAGCAGGCGACAGCAGTCGGCTCGCTCGGCTCGGCGCGAGCGTTGTCCGGGGTCTCCGCATTCCTCATCGGCGGCGCGCTGGCCAGTACCGTCGGCTGGCGCCCGTCGTTCGCCATCGTGCTGGGCATCGCGGTAGCGGTGTTCGTGCTCAGCTTCACACTGCGCTCCGACAAGGGCGACAAGGACATCGACATCGACATCGTGGCCGCGATCCTCATCGGTGTCGCGATCGTGCTGATCACCATGGGATTCCAGAATCTCAACGCGTGGGGCGTGTGGTTCGCCTCCCCCGACGCACCATTCGACATAGTCGGAGTATCGCCGGCACCGCTGCTCGTGGTGATCGGCTTGGTGTTCGGCCAGGGCTTCTTCCAGTGGACGCGGGCAAGGATCAAGGCGGGCAAGACGCCGCTGGTGGAACTCTCCGTACTCGGGTCGGGCCGCGAGCGTGCTGCCGTCTACGCGATGTTCATCGTCGTAGCGATGGAGGCTGCGCTGAACTTCACGGTGCCGCTGTACATTCAGATCGTCCAGGGGCGCTCCGCATTCGACACGTCCATCGCGATGCTGCCGTTCAACCTCACCGTGTTCGTCACGGCAATGCTGGTGGTGCGGGTCTACAAGCACTTCAGCCCCAGGACCATCGGCCTGTTCTCGTTCGTACTCACCACGACCGCGCTGGTGTGGCTGGCGTACGTGGTGAGCAACAACTGGGAGACGATTCCGACGATCATCGGCCTGATCGTCTTCGGCATCGGTCAGGGTGCACTCGTCACTCTCGTGTTCAACGTGCTGGTCACCAGCGCACCAAAACGCCTGGCTGGCGATGTCGGCTCGATCCGTGGGACCACGCAAAATCTCGCTTCCGCCGTCGGCACCGCCGTGATCGGCGCGATCCTCGTCTCAGTGCTCTCACTGGGGATCGGAAACGCAGTGGCGCACCAGACTGCGATACCGGACTCGCTCGTCGTCCAAGTCGACCTGGACAAGGTCGACTTCGTCCGTAACGACGATCTGCGTGAGCACCTCGAAACCACCACGAACGCTACTTCGCAGCAGATCGACAGGGCCGTGGAGATCAACGCGGACGTGCGGCTGCAGACACTCAAGTACGGCCTGCTCGTCCTCGCGATCGTCAGCGCGATCGCCATTCTGCCGGCTTCCCGTCTGCCGCGGTATCGTCCGGGCGAGATCCCGGCACCGGATGCAGAGCAGTAGTGACACAACGGACGCCGACCGTGTCGGATCAGGACGGCCGCATTGCACAAGCAGGAAACGCTGCGCCGGCGGCACAGAAGCCCGAGATCGGGAGGGCCCAGCAGCGCAGGCGCGAGTTTCCGTTGTTTGCCAAAGCCCCCTATCTCGGCCTCGTCGTGGCGGTGGTGTTCTTCTGGGCTTCGCTGACTCCCACACTGCTGCCGCGCGGCGCCCTCTTCCAGGGCACGGTGTCGGGCGCTGCTGCCGCCATCGGCTACGGCATCGGCATCGTGGCCTCGATATTCCTGCGGTGGTTGCTCGAATGGGAGCCGCCTCGGCTTCTCGCTCGAATCGCCTGGTGGATGCTGCCGGTTGTGTGCGTTGCCGGCACAGGCGCGATGCTCGTATGGTTCTCGCAGTGGCAGTCGCAGCTACGGTCGATCATGAACGCGCCGGATCTGTCGTGGACCGCCTACCCGGTACTGCTGGTGGTCACCGCTGCGATATTCACGGCACTGGTGCTGTTGGGCCGATCCTTCCTATGGCTGATGCGCTGGTGTGTGCGCGCCGCCCGCCGAGTCCTGCCTCGCCGATTGGCGGCCGTGGCCGGGTTGGTGATCGCCGCATTCCTTGTGACGACCCTGGTGGACGGCCTGCTGGCCAAATGGGTGATGAATGGGCTGAACTCGTCTTTTGCCGCCATCAACGAAGAAACCGAAGCGGCGAGCAGTCCACCCGACTCACCGCTGCGATCGGGCAGCACACAATCTCTGGTCTCCTGGAACTCGCTGGGCAGAATGGGACGCCGATTCGTCTCCAGTGGCCCCTCTGCGGCGAACATCGCACAGTTCACCGGAAAACCGGCATCCGAGCCGATCCGGGCTTACATCGGCCTCGCCTCGGCGGACGGCGGACCAGAGGCGCACGCGCGGCTGACCGTCGACGAGCTCGAGCGCACCGGCGCCTTCGACCGTGCGGTGATAGCGGTGGCCAATACCACCGGTAGCGGGTGGATCAACGAGTCGGCAGCCGCCTCTCTGGAGTACATGTACGGCGGAGACACGGCGATCGTCAGCATGCAATACTCTTATCTGCCCAGCTGGCTCTCGTTCATCGCGGACAAGGATCGCGCCAGACAGGCCGGGCGCGCACTGTTCCGGGAAGTCTCGGCACAGGTACAACAGATCCCGCCGGACCAACGCCCACAGCTGGTGACCTTCGGCGAAAGTCTCGGTTCGTTCTCGGCCGAGGCAGCTTTCGCGGGCGACCTGGACCTGGCATCGCGTACCGACGGCGCACTGTTCGTGGGCCCCACCAACAGCAACGAGTTGTGGCGGCGGTTCACTGCGGCACGTGACGAAGACTCCCCGCAGACGCTACCGATCTATCGAGACGGGGAAACGGTCCGATTCGTTTCCTCACCGGCGGACCTGGAACGGCCGGACGAACCGTGGGAGGGCACACGCGTGGTGTACCTGCAGAACGCCTCCGATCCGATCACCTGGTGGAACCCGGAACTGCTGTTCTCCGAACCCGACTGGCTGCGCGAGCCGCGAGGCGACGGTGTGCTGCCATCGACGCAGTGGTATCCGATCGTCACGTTCCTTCAGGTCTCGGCGGATATGGCAGTGGCGAACAGTGTGCCCGACGGATTCGGCCACACCTTCGTCGCCGACCTCGCGAACGCCTGGGCCGCCATCCTCGAACCACCCGGGTGGACTGATGCCGACACGAGCCGATTGAGAGAGATACTCACAAGGGAGTGAGACCGTCCACCCGAGCGCACCAGATTCGAATGAGCCCCGACCCGCAGCCATCGGCAGGTCGGGGCTCATTCATCGGTGGGCGCGGAGGGTTTCGAACCCCCGACCGCTGGTGTGTAAAACCAGAGCTCTACCACTGAGCTACACGCCCGAACAGTCGGCGAAAAATCGCCGACTGCGCATCAGGACTCTAGCGCGGCGAGCGCATTCTCCCAAGCTCCCTGGTCACGGGCCTCTCCAGGACCGTTCATCTCCGAGAACTTGATGACGCCATCCTTGTCGATGACGAAGGTCCCGCGGTTCGCGAATCCCAACTTGTCGTTGAAGACGCCGTAGGCCTGAGCGACCTCGCCGTGCGGCCAGAAATCCGACAGCAACGGAAAGGTGTAACCCTGCTCCGCGGACCAGATCTTGTGCGTCGGTGACGCACCGACGGAAATCGCAAGGATCGCGGTGTCATCGTTCTCGAACTTGGGAAGTTCGTCGCGTACCTTGCACAGTTCGCCCTGACAGGTTCCCGTGAATGCGAGTGGATAGAACACCAGAAGCACATTCTTCTCGCCGCGGAAGTCGGAGAGCGTCACCTCTTGGTTGTTCTGATCCTTCAGGGTGAAGTCCGGGGCAGCAGTGCCCACTTCGAGTGGCATATCGGTCCTTGATCCGAAAGAAGGGATGTCAGCGCTTGTTCGACGGGCGCGACTTGGGCTGCACCAACCGACTCCCCGACCAGTTGCCGAGGTTGGAGGCTGAGGTTTGAGTCAATCCGGCGGTGGGTGCCGACTCTGCGATCTCACTCGGCTCCACGTGGCCGGGCTGACCCGTTTTCGGGGTCAGAACCCAGACGAAGCCTTCCTCCGACAGCGGGCCGATTGCGTCCATCAACGCATCCACCAGGTCACCGTCCTCGTCGCGCCACCACAGCAGCACGACGTCGATCACCTCGTCGGAATCATCCTCGAGAATCTCCCCACCGATCGTGTCCTCGACCGCGGCACGCAGGTCGTCGTCGGTGTCCTCGTCCCAGCCCAGTTCTTGCACCACCATATCGGAGGTGATTCCGAGTTTCTGAACATAGCTTTGGGCGTCCGCCGCGGCGACCACGGTGAGGTCCTCCTTTTGTCGATGATGTCCAGCTTGTCCGGGCACCTTGTGGGTGAAGATCGATAAGTGAAGCGAACATGCTCGACGGCTTTCGCGCAAGCCGACCGCGCAGAAAACCTCGAGAAATGCATCGAACGGTCGTGTTCCTCGACAGTACGGTGTCGATCGCAGTCTTTCAGCATTCTGCGGCGATGGCGTTCTTGATGTCGTATCCACGGTCCGCGAGAACGTTGAGTGCATCGCCGGTCTTACCGGACTCGACCGCATCCGCCAGTTCGGAATAGATGCCGGCATAGTCATCGAACAGCGCGGCGAGTTCGGGCGGAACAGCGGCCGCATCCTCACGCGCCGAAGCTGCGGCGTCCCGGTACGTCTTCACCGCAGCGGCGGCCTTCTCCTCGACATCGGGCGCTTCCTGATTGGCGGCCTCGATGAATGCGTTGTACGGGTCCACCGCCGCCGCAGCTTCCTCGAAGAGGGTCGAACATGCCTGGTCGACCTGGGCTGCTGCTCGCGACGACGACGCCGCGGCCGCTGAAGACGTCACCTCAGCGGCATATTCCGCCGCCTGCACATCGTTCGGACGCGGCGTTCCCTCGACAGTCGCGCTGCACCCGGCGATCAACCCGAACCCGATGACCAATGCGCCCGTCGCACCCACGAGACCGGTCCCGCGCGTGACCCTCTGCATTTCTTCTTCCCCTCTGACTCTCGTACGGCACCGACTCTCCATCGGCGCCGTTCTCCACCGCAGCATCGCACGAACGACCCAACTCTACGGACACCAGCGAAAACAGTACTGGCCGGTAACCGAAGGGGGCTGTGCCGGTCGTCACGCAATGGGGAAAGATGAGGGTTGCACCATATTACGAATGAGGTGACGAATCGGGCCCACCACGGCCCGATCGCTGGGAACGGACGCCACACAGGGCGTCCAACCACAAAGAGGAGCAACCTTGTCAGACCTGAGTCAGGAGTCAGCTTCACACTCGCCCTCTGCCACACCAGGCGGAGCGAAAGGCGACGGTTCCACACACACTGGATCCGCATCCGCACAAGGCGAGCGTGTCCGCGTAATTCGCGAGGGTGTCGCGTCGTACCTTCCGGACATCGATCCCGACGAGACGCACGAGTGGCTCGAATCGTTCGACGGACTCCTCGACCGGTCCGGTCCCGCCCGCGCCCGCTATCTGATGCTGCGCATGCTCGAACGCGCCGGCGAAAAACACGTGGCCCTGCCGGCATTGACGTCGACCGACTACGTGAACACCATTCCGACGGAGAACGAACCATGGTTCCCCGGCGACGAAGAGGTCGAACGCCGTTACCGCGCCTTCATCCGGTGGAACGCAGCGATCATGGTCACCCGTGCCCAACGACCCGGAGTGGGAGTCGGCGGACACATATCCACTTACGCCTCCTCCGCTGCTCTGTACGAGGTCGGTTTCAATCACTTCTTCCGCGGCAAGGATCATCCCGGCGGCGGCGACCAGATATTCATCCAGGGCCACGCCTCACCGGGCATCTACGCCCGCGCCTTCCTCGAAGGGCGGATTCCGGCAGAACAGCTCGATGGTTTCCGGCAGGAACACAGCCACGCCGACCAGGGTGGCGGGCTGCCGTCGTACCCACATCCGCGGCTGCTTCCCGACTTCTGGGAGTTCCCGACGGTGTCGATGGGGCTCGGCCCGATGAACGCGATCTACCAGGCCCGATTCAACCACTACCTGCACGATCGCGGCATCAAGGACACTTCGCAACAGCACGTGTGGGCGTTCCTCGGTGACGGCGAAATGGACGAGCCGGAATCGCGCGGGCTTGCGCACGTCGCAGCGACCGAGGGCCTGGACAATCTCACCTTCGTCGTCAACTGCAACCTGCAGCGCCTCGACGGACCTGTCCGCGGCAACGGCAAGATAATTCAGGAGCTCGAGTCCTTCTTCCGGGGTGCCGGCTGGAACGTCATCAAGGTCGTGTGGGGCCGCGAATGGGACGCTCTGCTGCACGCGGACCGCGACGGTGCGCTGGTGAACCTCATGAACGTCACCCCTGACGGCGACTACCAGACGTACAAGGCCAACGATGGCGCGTTCGTGCGCGATCACTTCTTCGGGCGCGATCCCCGGACCAAAGCGCTCGTCAAAGATCTGACCGATGCGCAGATCTGGAACCTCAAACGCGGCGGCCACGACTATCGCAAGATTCATGCCGCCTACGCTGCGGCGATGGCCCACCAGGGTCAGCCGACCGTCATCTTGGCAAAAACCATCAAGGGCTACACCCTCGGTAAGCACTTCGAGGGCCGCAACGCGACCCACCAGATGAAGAAGCTGACCCTCGAAGATCTCAAGTACTTCCGCGACGTACAGCGCATCCCGATCTCCGACGAAGAGTTGGAGAAGAACCCCAAGATGCCGCCGTACTACCACCCCGGCAAGAACGCGCCCGAAATCCAGTACATGCTCGAACGGCGCCGGGCGCTGGGCGGCTTCCTGCCGTCCCGGAACACCAAGGCATCTCCGCTGCCGCTGCCACCCGACAAGACCTACGACGTCGTCCGCAAGGGCTCCGGCAAGCAGCAAGTTGCCACCACCATGGCTTTGGTGCGCATCATGAAGGAGTTGCTGCGCGACAAGGAGATCGGCCCCCGGATCGTGCCGATCATTCCCGACGAGGCCCGCACCTTCGGTATGGACTCGTGGTTCCCGTCCCTGAAGATCTACAACCCCAACGGGCAGCTCTACACCGCAGTGGACGCCGATCTGATGCTCGCCTACAAGGAGAGCGAGGTCGGACAGATCCTGCACGAGGGCATCAACGAGGCCGGGTCCACGGCGTCGTTCACCGCCGTCGGCTCGTCGTACGCGACGCACGGCATACCGATGATTCCGCTGTACATCTTCTACTCGATGTTCGGGTTCCAGCGCACCGGTGATGGCCTGTGGGCTGCGGCAGATCAGATGACGCGCGGGTTCGTACTCGGTGCCACGGCGGGACGCACCACCCTCACCGGAGAAGGCCTGCAGCACGCCGATGGGCATTCGCTGCTGCTGGCATCGACCAACCCTGCCGCGGTTGCGTACGACCCCGCCTTCTCCTACGAGATCGCCCACATCGTCAAGGACGGCCTACGCCGGATGTACGGCGGCACCGAGGGGGTCGAAGGCTTCGGCGGGGAGAACGTCTTCTACTACATCACCCTCTACAACGAACCCTATGTGCAGCCGGCGGAGCCGTCGGATCTCGACGTCAACGGGCTCTTGAAGGGCATCTACCTGTACCGACGCGCCGAGGGACACGGGCCGAAGGCTCAGATTCTGGTTTCCGGTGTCACCATGCCCGAGGGTCTGCGGGCCCAGCAGTTGCTGGCCGACGACTGGGGCGTGCAGGCCGACGTCTGGTCGGTGACGTCGTGGGGCGAGTTGCGCCGTGACGGTGTCGAATGCGAGAAGCAGCAGCTGCGCTCGGCGGGTCAGGACACGAAGGTGCCCTACGTGACCACCGCTCTGTCCGACGCGGAAGGCCCGTTCGTCGCTGCATCGGACTGGATGCGGGCCGTCGCCGACCAGATCCGCCAATGGATACCCGGCGATTACACCACCCTCGGAACCGACGGATTCGGGTTCTCCGACACCCGGCCGGCGGCACGACGGGTCTTCAATGTCGATGCCGAATCGATCGCGGTCGCCACTCTCGTCGCATTGGCGAACGAAGGCTCGATCGACGCCGCGAATGCGGTGGAAGCGGCCGCCAGGTACCGCATCGAGGATGTGCATGCGGCACCCGAACAGACGTCCGACTCCGGGGTCGCCTGACCTTGCAGACACCGCCGTTCACCGACGGGTTACCCGTCGGTGGACGGCGGTGGGCGTAGGTTCTTGTGCATGCCAGAGCAGAGGCCGATGGTTGCCCGACGACAGCCGCAACGTGACCCACTACCGGACGCGCTGCTGCGCCGCGTGAAGCAGTTCTCCGGACGCTTGTCCACCGAGGCAGTCACGACCATGCAGGAACAGCTGCCCTTCTTCGACGATCTCGACGCCTCGCAGCGCGCCAACGTCCAATTACTCGTGCAAACTGCCGTCGTCAATTTCCTCGAATGGCTGAAAGACCCGGAGAACGACAAGAACGACATCCGTTTCAGCCTCGACGCGTTCCAGGTGATTCCGCAGGATCTGGCGCGCCGCCTGACGTTGCGTCAGACGGTGGAGATGGTTCGGGTTGCCATGGAGTTCTTCGAGCAGTGGCTTCCGGCACTCGCGCGGAACGACCAGCAACTCGTCGCGCTGACCGAGGCCATCCTGCGGTACGGCCGTGAACTCGGGTTCGCAGCCGCGTCCGTCTACGCCAGTGCCGCAGAGTCACGAGGAGCTTGGGACACCCGACTCGAGGCGTTGGTCGTCGATGCGGTGGTCCGTGGGGACACCGGGTCGGACATGCTCTCGAGGGCAGCGACCCTCAACTGGGATGCCACTGCGCCCGCCACCGTCATCGTCGGTACTCCCCCGCCCGACGAGCGTGTGTCCGTCGTCGGAACCGTGCACACCATCGCCGAGAGGCACGACCGGGCCGCTCTGGCAGTGGTACTGGGCTCGCGCCTCGTGATGGTGGTCAGCGGCGACCTTCACAAACCTGCGAGCGGGTCGCAGTTCATGCGCGACCTGCTCACGAAGTTCGCGGACGAACCCGTGGTCATCGGTCCCACGACCCCGACGCTGGGCGCAGCACATTCGAGTGCGGTCGAGGCTCTGTCCGGCATGCAGGCCGTCGCCGGTTGGCGTGCCGCGCCGAGGCCCGTCTTCGCGGCCGAGCTCCTTCCGGAGCGAGCACTTCTCGGAGATTCCGCGGCGATGACTGCGCTCAACGAGACGTTGGTTGCGCCGCTGTCGGCGGCCGGATCGGTGCTCACCGACACACTCGATGCCTACCTCGACTGTGGTGGCGCTGTCGAAACATGTGCCCGTCAGCTGTTTGTTCATCCAAATACAGTTCGTTATCGGTTGAAAAGAATAGGAGAAGTCACAGGACGAGAACCGACAAATCCTCGTGATGCGTACGTGCTCAGGATCGCGGCTACGGTCGGTCGTTTGACTCAATCTCGTCACGAACCAACCACTCGTTTAACAGCAGTCACACCATTCACATTCGGAGAAGACGTGCTGTAACGCCCGAGCCCGCCATTCCGATGCGAGGCCCCGACTAGGGCTTTTGTGGAAACCCAACAAATCCGATCAAGAGAGTTCATGGCGTACGACATCTCGCGTCACCGGTGTGACGGTGTTCTCTTGAGTAGTGATTTCGTTGCTTGCCCCGGGTCAGGGCTCTCAGACACCCGGAATGCTCGCGCCATGGCTCGAGCTGCCCGGTACCCAGGACCGACTCGAACTCTGGTCGAAGGCATCCGGCCTCGACCTCGTTCGGCTCGGCACCACCGCCACCGCGGAGGAGATCACCGACACGGCGGTGACACAGCCGCTCGTGGTGGCTGCCGCTCTGCTGGCGTACGAGGAGATCGAACGCAAGGGCCTCGTCCCGGCCGACACGATCGCGGCCGGCCACTCGGTCGGCGAACTCGCTGCCGCTGCTGTCGCCGGTGTCCTCACCACGGACGACGCCGTGGCGCTGGCCGCGGTTCGTGGCTCCGAAATGGCGAAGGCCTGCTCGCTCGAGCCCACCGGCATGTCGGCCGTGCTCGGCGGTGACGAAACAGCCGTACTCGCCCGCCTCGAAGAACTCGACCTCGTGCCTGCGAATCGCAATGCTGCAGGCCAGATCGTTGCTGCCGGTCTGCTCACTGCACTCGAAGAGCTCGCCGCGAATCCGCCGGAGAAGGCACGTGTGCGCGCACTCCCCGTCGCAGGCGCATTCCATACCCGCTTCATGGCACCCGCCCAGGAAGCAGTGACCGCAGCAGCCGCCAAGATCACGCCGTCCGAGCCCACTCGGACCCTCCTGTCCAACGCCGACGGCGCACCGGTCACCTCCGGCGCCGACGCACTGACCAAGCTGGCAGCGCAAGTGACCAAGCCCGTGCGCTGGGACCTGTGCACCGCACACCTGCGCGACGCCCAAGTTGCTGCAATCGCGGAGCTTCCGCCTGCCGGAACGTTGATCGGAATCGCGAAGCGCGAGATGCGTGGCACACCGACGCTTGCACTCAAGACCCCGGGGGAAATCTCCGCACTGGCCGAGCTGAGCACAGTCGGCTAGTTTGCTGCACGCACCCACGTGCGTGTAGGGCCGCAGGTCCGGTCGTGAGGCCCACGACCTGCACAACTGGAAATGACGTATACACCGAACCCAGAAGGGAGCCACCCCGTGGCACTCACCCAGGAAGAAATCGTTGCCGAGCTCGGACAGATCATCGAGGAGGTCACCGGCATCGAACCCTCCGAGGTGACCGTCGAGAAGTCCTTCGTCGACGACCTCGACATCGACTCCCTGTCGATGGTGGAGATCGCTGTTCAGACCGAGGACAAGTACGGCGTCAAGATCCCCGACGAGGACCTCGCCAGCCTCCGCACCGTCGGTGACGCAGTGGGCTACATCCAGAAGCTCGAGGCCGAGGGCGGCGCCGAGGCAGAAGCAGTGAAGGCGAAGCTCGAAGCCGCCAAGAACGACGAGGAGTGAGCCCAACCGTGACTTCCGCAACCCGCAACGGGAACTTCCCCAATATCGTCGTCACCAGCCTTGCGGCTTCGACGTCGGTCGCCGGTGATGTGGATGGCACGTGGAAGGGCCTACTGGCCGGCGAGAGCGGCATCGACGTCCTCCACGACGACTTCATCGAAGAGTACGAACTTCCGGTGAAGATCGGCGGCCACCTGAAGGTGTCTCCGGACGAGTCGCTCTCACGCGTGGAGTTGAGGCGCATGAGCTTCGTCGAGCGGCTCGCCATCGTTCTCGGCCGCAAGGTCTGGGAAGAGGCGGGCAGCCCGGACGTCGACAAGGATCGTCTCGGTGTCGTCATCGGAACCGGCCTCGGTGGCGGCGAAGCTCTTGTCGACGCCGTCGACAAGATGAAGAACGGCGGCTACCGCAAGGTGTCTCCGTTCTCCGTGCAGATGATCATGCCGAACGGGCCGTCGGCGACGGTCGGTCTCGAACTCGGAGCACGCGCCGGCGTCATCACTCCGGTGTCGGCGTGTTCCTCGGGCTCCGAGGCGATCGCGCATGCGTACCGGATGCTGATCATGGGCGATGCGGACATCATCGTCGCGGGTGGCGCCGAGGGCTTCCTCGATGCCGTTCCGATCGCGAGCTTCGCGATGATGCGCGCATTGAGCACCAACAACGAGAACCCGAAGGGGGCCTCGCGTCCGTTCGACAAGGATCGCGACGGTTTCGTCTTCGGTGAGGCCGGCGCCCTGATGGTCCTCGAGACCGAAGAGCACGCCAAGGCTCGTGGTGCCACCATCCACGCCCGTTTGCTGGGCGCGGGTATCACGTCGGACGGATTCCACATCGTCGCTCCGGATCCCTCGGGTTCCGGTGCTGCACGCGCAATGACAAGGGCCATCCAGTCGGCCGGGCTGACCAAGCAGGACATTCAGCACATCAACGCGCACGCCACGGCGACCCCGATCGGCGACACGGCAGAGGCGAAGGCCATCAATGCCGCTGTCGGTAAGCACGCTTCGATCTACGCACCGAAGTCTGCGTTGGGGCACTCGATCGGCGCCGTCGGCGCTCTCGAATCGGTGCTCACGGTCCTGAGTGTGCGGGACGGAATCGTTCCGCCCACACTCAATCTCGAGAATCAGGATCCAGAAATCGACCTCGATGTCGTCAAGGGCGAAGCCCGCAGCGGACAGATCGATTTCGCGCTCAACAACTCGTTCGGGTTCGGTGGGCACAATGTCGCGCTCGCCTTCGGCCGGGCATAACAACCCGGTTCGAATCAGCCAGATCGCGGGTGGAGATTCCGCACGATATGTAACGCGGAATCTCCACCCATCGACAGCCCCGGTAGGGGCCTGCTACAGGAGGACGCGATGACAATACTGGCGCCGTCGACGAAGTCGGATCAGTCGACCGATCCGCGCGATCCCCTGGCCCGGCTCGAGCGTCTGTTCGACGCCGGCACGGTCACCGCCCTCCACGCACCGGACAAATCCGGTGTCCTGGCCGCCACCGGCACCATCGACGGCGTCCGCTCGGTCGCCTACTGCTCCGACGCCACCGTCATGGGTGGCGCCATGGGAGTCGAAGGCTGCAAGCACATCGTCAACGCCATCGATACCGCGCTCGACCAAGAGGCCCCGATCGTCGGACTCTGGCACTCGGGTGGTGCACGCCTCGCCGAAGGCGTCGAAGCACTCCACGCCGTGGGCTTGGTATTCGAAGCCATGGTGCGAGCCTCGGGCCGCATCCCCCAAATTTCCGTCGTTCTCGGGTTCGCCGCAGGTGGAGCCGCCTACGGGCCGGCGCTGACCGACGTCGTCATCATGGCCCCCGAAGGTCGTGTCTTCGTGACAGGGCCCGACGTCGTTCGCAGCGTGACCGGCGAGCAGGTCGACATGAACTCGCTCGGCGGCCCGGACACCCACACCAAGAAGTCCGGTGTCGCCCACATCGCCGCCAGAGACGAGGACGATGCACTCCACCGTGCTCGGCGTCTCGTCTCGATGCTCGCCGATCAGGGCGAATTCGATCAGGCCGCCGCAGAGCACGGCGACACGGACTTGCGTGCGCTCATGCCGGAGTCCCCGAAGCGCGCCTACGACGTTCGTCCGATCGTTAACGAGCTTCTCGACAACGTCGAGGGTGAGTCCAGTTTCGAGGAACTGCAGGCGAACTACGCCCGGAGTATCGTCACCGGATTCGGCCGGCTCGGTGGTCGCACCGTGGGCCTCATCGCGAACAATCCTCTCCGGCTCGGTGGTTGCCTCAATTCCGAAAGCGCCGAGAAGTCCGCTCGTTTCGTTCGGTTGTGCAATGCATTCGGCATTCCGCTGGTCGTGATCGTGGACGTCCCCGGTTACCTACCCGGTGTCAGCATGGAATGGGAAGGTGTCGTTCGTCGTGGCGCCAAGTTGCTCCATGCATTCGCCGAGGCGACCGTTCCCCGCGTCACGGTGGTGACCCGCAAGATCTACGGCGGCGCCTACATCGCCATGAACTCACGTGCGCTCGGCGCTACCGCGGTGTACGCGTGGCCGGGTGCCGAAGTGGCCGTGATGGGCGCGAAGGCGGCCGTCGGAATCCTCCACAAGCGTGCGCTCGCCGCCGCGCCGGAGGAAGAACGCGAGGCACTGCACGATCGCTTGGCCGTCGAACACGAGGCCATTGCCGGAGGAGTCACACGTGCCGTGGAAATCGGCGTGGTCGACGAGGAGATCGATCCTGCCACCACTCGCAGCGTGGTCGCCGCCGCCCTTGCTGCAGCGACACCGGCACGCGGGAATCACAAGAATATCCCCCTGTGATGCACTGACCCCGCTGCCCGCTCTGACGGTCGGCGCAAGGGTCATCGACCAGTCCCAGGGTTTCGCCGCGGGGCGCCTCTTCGAGTTCGGAAACGGCCACGTAATGCCCGTCGCCGCGGCACTCGATCTGTCAGCCGACTTGCTTGTGTATCCACATCACTTCTGCGCCGTCGCCACCACCACGGAATGGTTCGAGAGCCTCGTCCCATTCGGCGCCGAGAGCCAGGTCCAGTTGCGCGCCGATGTCCGCGCCACTCGACATGATGGACCGAAGCCGCATCTCCCCGATCATCACGTCCCCGTTTGCGCTGGTCGAGCCATGCCACAAGCCCAGTTCCGGGACGTAACTGAATCGCTCACCGTCGACTCCTTCGCTGGGGTCCTCTGTGACTTCGAAACGAAGCATCGGCCACGCGCGGAGGGCGCTGACCAGCCGAGCGCCGGTCCCGACCGGCCCTACCCAGTTACTGATCGCCTGGAGCACACCACTCGATGCGGGCTGCGAAGTCCACACGAAGTCTGCACGGCAGTCGAGTGTTGCGGTCAACGCCCACTCGACATGTGGACACACCGCCGCCGGCGACGAGTGGATGTAGACAACACCAGCCGTCACGTCCGCGAACTGATTCAATGCGCGCACCAGAGCCTCCTGCAATCTCGACGAGGGACGTCTTCCCCAACGACCTCGGTTCGACCTGCAATCGAAGAACTCTGATCACCAGTGTGCCCCGTGTTAGCCGTGTTGCGCTAGTGGTAATCGAGAAATATGTGTCAGACTGGCCGATTCGATTCGGCACCAACGGTCAGCACGGCATCGCTCAAGGCCGGCCACAGCGGTTTGGCCCAGTCCCCGAAATCACGGTCGGTGAGCACCACCAGTGCCGTCCGAACGGTTGGATCGACCCACAGAAACGTCCCGGATTGGCCGAAATGCCCGAAGGTCTGCGGCGAGTTCGACGACCCGGTCCAGTGTGGGTCTTTGGTACCTCGCAACTCGAATCCCAGCCCCCAATCGTTGGGGCGTTGGCGCCCGTAGCCCGGTAGCAGGCCGTCGAGACCGGGAAACTGGACGTTCACAGCGGCGGAATACGTAGGAGTCGCGATCAGCGTCGGTTCGAGCAGTTCGGCAGCAAACCGCGTCAGATCTACAACCGAAGCCTGTGCGCCGTGACCGGCCGAACCCACCAACTCCGCCGTTTCCATTCCCAGCGGCGCGAAGACGGCCTCCCGTAGATAGTCACCGAACGCAATGCCGGATTCGCCGGCGACCAGATCGGCAAGGACCTCGAACCCGGCACTCGAGTAGATCCGTTTGCGCTCCGGCGGAGACTGCACCACGTTCTCGCCGAATGCCAGCCCCGATGCATGTGCAAGTAGGTGGCGGACGGTGGAGCCCTCCGGTCCAGCCGGCTGGTCCAGCTCGATTGCGCCTTCCTCGACCGCGATCAGCACGGCGTACGCCACCAGCAGCTTGGTCACGGACGCCAACGGAAATACTCGCGTGACGTCTCCGTAGGTCGCCCGAGTTCCCGAGTTCGACACCACCGCAGCCGAGGCGCCCTCCACGGGCCACTGTGCGATGCGCTCGAGGATGTGCTGCTCAGTTCTTCCCACGCGACCACCCTACGAGAGACCCTCGGCACTCCATCGCGCCCGTGCACGTCGACGGCCGACGACCCCGAACGACAACGATTCTACGCAGCTCCGACATCGTGCAGGTGATGGATCGGATCGTGCACGAAGTACCTCGCCAGACTGTCCACGGTGAATCGCGAACCGTTGCTGCGGCGTCCGGTGCGATCGCGCTCCGCGGCCGGTACGGCACCGAAGGCGCGTGCGACGCGACCTGCAGACTCCAACAACTCGTGTGTGACCGCCGCAGGGTCCTGTTCGTTGTACCGCTCCCGCACAGCGGTTGCATCCTGATCCCAGTCGTCGAATCGTGGATCGTCCTCGTCGACCATCAACTGCACCCGGCTTGCGAAGAGGTCGAACACATCGCGCACGTGTGCGGCGTACTCCAGCGCCGACCAAGTCCGAGCATCCGGCCGCACGCGCACGTCGGCGCGGCGAAGCACGCCCACCCACCGGGCCGCGTTGTCGTCCACGATGGCAGAAATCCGCTCGTACTCCATCGCGCGGGCGTCGAAACCACACTCGGGGCACCGGTCCTCGATGACCCAGGTCCAATCCTTACCGTCGGGAGTGATCACCATGGCGCCCATCGTATTTGTGCTCACCTTCTGGGCGCGACTTCCCCGATCAATTCGTCGATCCGGTCACGGCCGAATGGCGCACCAGGAAAGTCGGCGACACGTCCGATCGGCATCGAGCCCATCATCTTCAGCAAACTGGGATCGGCGAACATGGTGGGTCCGACCGACTCCATCGCCTGGCGCAGGGCGGCGGCGCCGACAGGATGGTCGAACCATTCGTCGATCGTCGATTCCGCGGTCAGAACCGGCAACGGCGCGTCCCCCTCGACCGTGACGGCACGGTGGGCACGCAGGTCTCGCGACGATGCGCCGACGAACACTTGATACTCGCCGCCCTCGACCACCCACTGCCCCAACGAGGTATCGAAGTACGAAAGATCTGCCCAGGGGAGATCGATCGTCACCGTCCGGTTTTCTGCCCGTGGCACGAGTACGTTCGCGAATCCCTTCAATTCGCGTGCTGGGCGTTGCACGGACGAACCAGGAACGCCGACGTACACCTGAATCACCTCGCGGCCGTCACGATCCCCGGTGTTGGTTACCGTCGTCGTCACCGCGAGCCCGGATACGGACGGACGAACCGACATATCGCGGTAGTCGAATGCCGTGTAGGACAATCCGTGCCCGAAAGGAAATTCGACCGGGATGTCCCGTGCGTCGTAGTGGCGATACCCGACGAACAGCCCTTCCCCGTAGCGAACGTGGCCGGCCTCGCCGGGGAAGTTCAGATAAGCCGGGGTGTCCTCGATCCGCACGGGAACAGTTTCGGTGAGACGGCCGGACGGATTGACCACCCCGAACAGAACATCTGCAAGTGCACCCCCTCCTGCCTGGCCGAGCAACCAGCCTTCGACTACCGCCGACGGCCCGTCCACCCATTCCGACACACGGACCACACCGCCGTTCGACAGCACCACAACCACACGCTGATTGACTTCGAGGATCGAACGAAGGAGCGCGGTTTGCTCGTTCGGGAGTTCGATGTCCTTGCGATCGAAGCCTTCCGATTCGACGTCCTCGGGCAGCCCGAGAAATACGACTGCCGTATCCGCGGCGGACGCAACCGCCACTGCTTCGGCCGCAAGCGCTGCAGAATCGTCCTCGCTTCCGGGGACGAATCCGGCAGCGAAAGTCACCGGGGACGAACCGGCGAGCACACGAATCTCGTCGAGCGCATTGTCCAGCCGGGTCGGTGCGATCTGCGAGCTTCCCGCTCCCTGGTAACGCGGTGTACGGGCGAACTCCCCGATCACCGCGATGCGACTTCCACTATCGGGCTCGAGGGGCAGCACGACGTCGTTCTTCAGGAGGACGACACTGCGCCCTGCCACTTCCCGCGCCAGCTGGTGGTGGCTGTCAACGTCGAATTCGGCACCGTCTGCGGTGTTCGCACGAACCTTGTCCACCAGCGCGAGCACCCGACCTGCAGCGGAATCGAGAACGGACTCCTCGACGTCACCGGACTCGATCGCCGCGACCACTTGTGTGTCCGTGACGCCGCCACTCGACGGCATCTCGAGGTCCAGTCCCGCAACCAGTGCGGGCACCCTGTTCGCCACAGCTCCCCAATCCGATACGACCAACCCGTCATACCCCCACTCTCCGCGGAGAACGTCCGTGAGGAGCCAGCGGTTCTGCGACGCGTACGTACCGTTGATCCGGTTGTACGAGCACATGACCGTCCACGGCGACGTGTGCCGAACCACATGCTCGAACGCCCGCAGGTATATCTCGCGCAGCGGCCGCTCGTCGACGTCCGAGCTGACACGGAGACGGTCGGTTTCCTGATTGTTCGCGGCAAAATGTTTGACCGATGCCCCCACACCGTTGGTTTGCAGTCCGTTGACCACTGCGGCCGCGAGGCGCCCGGTCAGGATCGGGTCTTCGGAGAAGTACTCGAAGTTTCGCCCACACAACGGCGAACGTTTGATGTTCATGCCAGGGCCCAGCAACACTCCGACGCGCTGCGCCTTCGCCTCTACCGCCAGCGCCGTACCGACTCGCTCGAGCAGTTCCACGTCCCAGCTCGAACCGAGCGCCACAGCGGGCGGAAAGCAGGTGGCGGGAATACTGTCGCCGATACCGAGATTGTCACCTCCCTCCGTCTGCTTGCGCAGACCGTGCGGACCGTCGGTCATGAAGACGGATGCGATACCGACACGGTCGATTGCTTCGGTCTCCCAGAAGTTCCGGCCACTGGTGAGTGCCGCCTTCTCCTTCGTGCTCAGATCGGCGATACGCGGATGAGTCACCATCGAGTGGTCTCCGTTCGAAGTGCTGGGTAGGACAGAAGTCGCCCCCAGGCTACGGACCGGTAGCGTTTCGCGCCCCGGATGCAGACCTGCAGATCTCACCGATCCGATCAGGAATCGAGAAGCGCCAGGTACGCGACCCCGATTAGTCTCGGTGTCATGACGGAGAAAACACCTGGAAGGACGGACTCCGATCGGCCAGTGGTCGGTTTCGAAGGTCACATTAAGCAGATCGGTGACAAGACCATAGTGCGGTTCCCGGACGACGCGAGCACCAGGCTTCCGTCGCGAGGCCAGGTGGCGGTCACCGCGTCGCTGAACGATCGTCCCTTCTCCGCGGTTGTCGAACCTGATGGCAGGCGTGGGCACTGGCTCCCAATCGACGAGGAGTTGCAGCGCGCCTTGGGGCTCGGTACCGGCGACATCGTGACAGTCGAGGTCGAACCGACGAAGAACTGGCCCGAGCCCGACGTTCCGGAGGACTTGAAGTCTGCGTTGGCCGATACACCGGACATCGTCGAGGTGTGGGAGGACATCACACCGATGGCGCGCTGGGAGTGGGTGCGCTGGATCAAGGCCACCAGAAACCCTGCCACACGCGAGCGACGAGTCGAAGTCGCGATGTCGAAGCTGGAATCCGGTAAGCGCCGCCCCTGCTGCTTCGATCTCTCGTCCTGCACCGACCCGGACCTGTCGAAGAACGGCAAGCTGATGGACGCAGAGTGAGCGACTCTTGTGGGGCGGGCGGGGCTCGAACCCGCGACCAATGGATTATGAGTCCACGGCTCTAACCGACTGAGCTACCGCCCCAGCGCGAAGGTCCCCTCGCAGCGAGACTGAATGCTACCGCCACGCCGGCACCACCGGACACGCGGCACCCGCCCTCACATACGAGAGAAGGCCCGCAGATTCCATCTGCGGGCCTTCTCTTCGGTGCTCCCCCGGCTGGACTCGAACCAGCAACCGTCCGATTAACAGTCGGAAGCTCTGCCAATTGAGCTACAGGGGATTATTCTTGCGTGCTTCGCCGTCTCCGGCGTTGCGTGGAAGACTTTAGCCTATTGCCCCACCCAAGTACCAAATCGCCTGCCGAACGAGACATCAGGCAGGATGGTGGAAGTCCATGTGCACTGGGAGGAAGCGGGAATGATGCGGTTGTTGATCGGTATCGCGGCAGGGTACGTCCTGGGTACGCGCGCAGGACGCGCACGGTACGAACAGATCAGTAAGGCAACCAAAGCGGTGGCCACCAGTCCGGCCACCAAGAAGGCGTTGCAGATGTCGCGTCAGCGCCTGTCCGATTCGCTGAACACGAGACCGAAACTCGAGCCCATGCGTCCGATCGACGAGGACACGACGGTCATGGTCCCGCAGGACCAGCTGAAGAAGAAGTAGCGCAGGGTCAGCCCGCGAGTCCGTCGCTGCTGGTGTCGCCGATCGCCTGATCGAGCAGACTCCGACGGTACTGCTCGAGGGCCACCAGGTCGCCGAGCAACGAATGGAACTCGTCCGACTCCGTAGCGGGCGAGACTCGCTGCAGCCTCGACTTCAACTCGGCTACCTGCTCTCCCACCCACACTTCTTGCAGGCGCGCGAGAACCCCGGAAATGTAGCGGGGAACGGTGTCTTCCTCTGCCGGCAGCGACTCGACTGCCAGTTCGGACAACAACGAGGTCGTCACCGGATCTTCGAGACCACGGCCGACGGCTTCGAGCCATTCCGCACCGCCGAGCCCGGCGCTCGCGCCTCCCGCGGTGGTCATTGCGTGGCGAATGGCCGAGTACGCCGGGTGTGTGAACGTCTCGGCCGGCAACGAATCGAACACCGTCCCCGCAATCGCTGGGTACTGAAGTGCTGCCTTCACCGCTTCCCGTTGCGGCCACAATGCGGGGTCATTCGGCCGCGGTCGGGGAATGCCGACCGGCGCGGCAGACTGCGGTTCGGGTTCCTGGCGAATCCGACGCCGCGACGATGCCGGTGCTCCCCCACCCTTGGCTCGCCGTTGCGCCTCCTCACGAACCCGGCGCCGCACGGTCGGGATGTCGTCCCAACCCACCCAACCGCACAATTGGACGGAGTAGCTGTCGCGCAGCGTGGTTTCCTTGATCTGTGCGACCACGGGCACCGTCCGCTTCAACGCCTCGACGCGCCCCTCGGCTGTCTCGAGATCGTGCTCGGTCAGCATCGACTTGACGACGAATTCGAACATCGGAGTACGTCGGGCCACGAGATCGCGCACCGCACCATCACCCGACTGCTGACGCAATTCGCACGGGTCCATACCGGCGGGCGCGACGGACACGAATGTCTGCCCCGCCATCTTCTGGTCACCTGCGAAGGCCTTCATCGCGGCTGCTCGACCGGCGTCGTCACCGTCGAAGGTGTAGATGATCTCACCGCGAAAGTAGCTGTCGTCCATCAGAAGACGTCTCAGCATCGACAGGTGATCGTCTCCGAATGCGGTACCGCAGGCGGCGACAGCCGTCTTCACTCCGGCGAGATGCATCGCCATCACATCGGTGTAGCCCTCGACCACGACCGCTTGATGTCCCTTGGCGATGTCGCGTTTCGCGAGATCCAGCCCGAAGAGAACCTGAGACTTCTTGTACAGCATCGTTTCCGGCGTGTTGACGTACTTGCCGGGCATGGTGTCGTCATCGAACAATTTGCGGGCACCGAACCCGATCACGTCACCGGAGAGGTTGCGGATCGGCCACAACAGGCGCCTGTGGAAACGGTCGATGGGTCCGCGCCTGCCCTCACGCGAGAGTCCCGCCGCCTCGAGCTCTTTCACCTCGAACCCCTTGGACAGCAGATGCTTGGTGAGCACATCCCAGCCGGCGGGGGCGTAACCGCAACCGAAGGTCCGCGCGGCCTGCTCGTCGAAATTCCGCTCGGTCAGGTAATCGCGTGCCGCCTGCGCGTCCGGTTCCTGTAACCGCGCCGCATAGAACTCCTGCGCGGCTGCGTTGGCGGCCACGAGCCGGGCACGGGTGCCGCGATCACGCTGAACCGAGGTGCCACCACCCTCGTACGAGATCGTGTAGTTCACCCGATCGGCGAGTTGTTCCACCGACTCCACGAAGCTGACGTGGTCGATCTTCTGCAGGAACGAGTAGACGTCACCGCCCTCCCCACAGCCGAAGCAGTGATACGTGCCGTGATTCGGACGCACATGGAATGACGGCGACTTCTCGTCGTGGAAGGGGCACAATCCCTTCATCGAATCCGCGCCGGCGCGTTTCAGCGAAACGTACTCGCCGACGATGTCCTCGATACGGGTGCGGTCGCGGATGGCCGCTATGTCGCGATCGGGGATTCTGCCAGGCACGCCGACAGTCTAGGCGCTAGCGGTTCGAGGGAGCCGGTACGCCCACGAAGTCAGCCCCAGCCGGCCTGCGCTCCCAAACTCGCCTTGTCGACACGCTCGAGCCGGCTCTCGGTGTACGACGCAATCTGATCCACGATCACTCGCACCCGGGCGGGGTCGCTGTCCGCAGCCTTCCACGCCGGAAGCAACAACGGGTCGAGTCCGGCCGGAGCCGTGGTCAGCAACCATTCCGCCACCCGATGCACCCGGTCCCGCTGACGATCCTGGCGCGCCCGATGACCTCGGTCGGACATGACGTAGTGCAGCGCCACCGTCTTGAGAAGTGCGACCTCGGCAGCCACCACCGGCGGGATCTCGAGATCCGCATCGTAGCGCGTCAACAGCCCAGTCCCGTTCACCTTCAGCGTTCCGCCGATCGCTGCCGTAGCGAAGCGGCCGACGAGCTCGCTGGTGAGGTTCTTCAGCGCCACGGAACTGGTCAATGTGCCGTCGTAGCGGCCGACCTCCGACACGACAGGCAACCGCGACAGACGTCTCGCTGCCTCCACCAGGTCGTCCACGGCCAACCCGGAGAACTCGGATGCGCCCAGCGACGCCAGTGCACGCTGCTCCGTCGGGTCTGCCAGTGATCGCAGGTCGATGCGCCCGGCTATGACACCGTCTTCGACGTCGTGGACCGAATACGCAACGTCGTCGGCCCAATCCATCACCTGAGCTTCGAGGCAGCGCCGACCGGGCGGCGCATCGTCACGCACCCAGTCGAGAATATCCGCGTCGTCGTCGTAGGCGCCGAATTTGGCGCCCGGCTTCGGCCTCGTCCACGGGTACTTGATCGCGGCGTCGAGTGCCGCGCGCGTCAGATTCAGACCGGCGCTTCCGCCTGCCGCGTCGATCACCTTCGGTTCCAGGCTGGTGAGGATCCGAAGGTTCTGCGCATTTCCCTCGAATCCGCCGCAGGACTGAGCCACCTCGTCCAGGGCCTTCTCGCCGTTGTGGCCGTACGGCGGATGACCGATGTCGTGCGCGAGGCCGGCAAGGTCGACCAGATCCGGATCACACCCGAGTCCGTCCGCGATCCCCCGCCCGATCTGCGCCACCTCGATCGAATGCGTCAATCGCGTACGCGGTGTATCGCCGTCCCGTGGTCCGACCACCTGGGTTTTGTCTGCAAGCCGACGCAGGGCCGCCGAATGCTGAACGCGGGCACGGTCACGGGCGAAATCGGACCGGCGAGGCGCGATACCCTGCTCGGCGCCCGGTAGACCAGCCCGTTTGGCTGCCTCCGGTACTCGCCGTTCGAGATCGTGTTCGGAGTACACGCCGCGTGATGCCGAGAAAATTGCTGTCATCGAATGCTCAATATCCAACGTTGTAGTGGAAGTCTGCCGAGAAGTGTGTGAGCTGATACCACAGGAGTGCGCCGGTCTCGCGCACGATCCCGTGAAACTGCGACTCGCGCGTGAAAACTGCCGGACCCTGGCGTGTCGGCGAAGTCCAGGCATCGATGCCCGCGTCACGAGCCATGGTGCGCGCGCGCAGCGAATGCCAGGGATCGCTCACCAACACCGCCGTGTTGATTCCCTGAGACGCCATTTCGTCCCGGACGGCCTCGATACTGTGCAGGGTGTCCGACCCCGTTTCGACCGCGGTGATGTCGTCGGCAGGAACTCCGCGGTCGGTGAGAAACATCTTCCCCGAAGCGGCCTCCGTGTATTCGTCCCCCTCTTGCTTGCCGCCGACGGTGATCACTTGGGGCGCCACCCCACGTTCGAACAGCTTGTATGCCTGTTCGAGGCGAGCTTCGAACACCCAGGACGGCGTTCCGGAGTACTGGGCCGCCCCGAGCACCACGATCGCGTCTGCCGGGGTGGTGTCGTCGATGCGCGCCACCTGCCACACCCGTACCGCAGTGCCACCCACCAGAACGAGCGCCATGAGGATGCTCCCGAGCAGCAGACGCCGCATCCAACGGAAGAACCCGTCCACCGCACCGTTACGCGTGGAGGTATGCGTCACCGCGTGCTGCTTGCGATCCAGCGTTGAGTTCACTCCACGAGTCTGCCAGTTCGCGGCAAGGTGGCACGATCTCGACTCGCCAAAACTGACACATTCGCAGCCGGATCAACGCTGGTCTGCGCGGCGACGAAAGAAGTCTGCGGTCTCGTTGTCGGACGGATAGAACGCCTCGATGGCGATCTCGGACAGGGTGACCTCGCGCGGTGTTCCGAACACTGTCGTCGTACTGAACATGGACAGTTCGACGCCGTCCACCCGGTATCGCAGGGGAACAAGGAGAGACTGCGATGCCGGCGCCGACGAATCGTGCCCCCGCGATTCGTCGGCGCCACCCGGGTAGGTGCACAACTCGTCGTGCAGATTCGACAACGCTGCATCCCCAGCCGCCTCCGCCTCGTGTGCCAAGCGATCGAGAAGGTGTGCACGCCACTGTCCCAAGTTCACTATTCGCGGCGCCATTCCCTCGGGGTGCAAACTCAAGCGCAGGACGTTCACGGGCGGCTCCAACAGATGGCGCGAAGCCCCTTCCATCAGTATTCCGGCGGCATTGTTGCCGGCCATCAGTTCCCAGTTCCGGTCCACGACGACGGCAGGGAAGGGTTCGTGTGCTGCGATGATCCGGTCGATCGCGTCACTGAGAGCTGCCATCGGAATGTCCGAAAGCGTGTGCTGCGGATAAGCAGGCGCGTGCCCGCCCGCGAGCAGCAACGTGTTCTGTTGCCGCAACGGCACTTCCATGCATTCCGCGAGACGCAAGATCATGGCCCTCGTCGGCTGCGACCGACCGTTCTCGATGAAGCTCACATGCCGGGCAGAGACACCCGCACGTGCCGACAACCCCAGTTGGCTGAGACGACGGCGGTCACGCCACTCCCGCAACAGGATTCCGACGGGCCGCTCCAGATCGGTCGTGGTCATGAAACCAACCTATCGACCTGCGGTAACGCGGTCCATTACCTCTCGGGTAATCGACACTGCGCCACGGCGACTGCACTGTGGTCTCACACCGCTTCGCCGCCAAGGGCAAGCCTCCACGAGTGAAAGGCCGCACCCATGAATCATTTCCACGAACAGGCTCCGGCATACGGCGTCGCTCACCTGCGCAGCGTGAACATGGGACCCGAGATCGTCGAATATCTGGAACGGATCGATGCAACGCTCGTTCCGTTCGGCGGCAAGTTCCTCGTTCACGGTGCAAAGTCCGACGTTCGCGAAGGCGATTGGTCCGGCAATCTCGTCGTGATCGAGTTCCCCGACATGGCGAGCGCCGCCGGATGGTACGAATCGCCCGCATACCGCCAGCTCATCCCGCTACGCGCCGACAACTCCGATGGCACAGTCTTCCTGGTGAACGGTGTCGGCCAACCCCACAAGGCCACCGACATTCTTGATTGAACAGCACGAGAGCGGTTCCCCGGCAGGGAACCGCTCTCGTGTCGTGGTGTGGTCAGGCCCCGATGAGGCGTGCCGCCAGGTAGCTCTCGACCTGGTCCAACGCCACCCGCTCCTGCGCCATGGAATCACGTTCACGCACCGTGACCGCGTGATCGTCGAGCGTGTCGAAGTCCACCGTGATACAGAACGGTGTGCCGATCTCGTCCTGACGACGGTAACGGCGGCCGATGGCACCGGCGTCGTCGAACTCGACGTTCCAGTGCTGACGCAGCGTCGCCGCCAGGTCCTTCGCCTTCGGCGTCAGATCGGCGTTGCGCGACAGCGGGAGCACTGCCGCCTTCACCGGTGCGAGACGGCGATCGAGACGCAGCACGGTCCGCTTGTCGACCCCACCCTTGGCATTGGGAGCCTCGTCCTCGGTGTAGGCATCGACAAGGAACGCCATCAACGAGCGAGTGAGCCCTGCCGCAGGCTCGATGACGTACGGGGTGTAGCGCTCGCCGGTCGTCTGGTCGTAGTAGTTGAG
Organism: Rhodococcus quanlei; assembly: GCF_055231015.1. Classification (NCBI taxonomy): domain Bacteria; kingdom Bacillati; phylum Actinomycetota; class Actinomycetes; order Mycobacteriales; family Nocardiaceae; genus Rhodococcus; species Rhodococcus quanlei. The sequence goes on from NZ_JBUYWD010000003.1 coordinate 65,109, forward strand.
TTCCGTACCCGAGTGCTTGGAGTGTGTGGACAGGTCGAAGTCGGTGCGGTTGGCCACGCCTTCGAGTTCGCCCCATTCACTGCCCTGGAAGTGGAAGCGGTACTCGATGTCGACCGTCCGCTTGGAGTAGTGCGAGAGCTTGTCCTGCGGGTGCTCGAACAGACGCAAGTTGTCGCGGTCGATACCGAGGCCGGTGTACCAATCCATGCGGTAGTCGATCCAGTACTGGTGCCACTCTTCGTCGTCGCCTGGCTTGACGAAGAATTCCATCTCCATCTGCTCGAACTCGCGGGTGCGGAAGATGAAGTTTCCCGGCGTGATTTCGTTGCGGAAGCTCTTGCCGATCTGGCCGATTCCGAAGGGCGGCTTCTTGCGCGAAGTGGTGAGTACGTTCGCGAAGTTGACGAAGATGCCCTGCGCCGTCTCCGGACGCAGGTAGTGCATGCCCTCTTCGCTCTCGACGGGCCCGAGGTACGTCTTGAGCATCATGTTGAAGTCACGCGGTTCGGTCCACTTGCCGACCGTGCCGCAATCCGGGCAGCCCAGGACGTCCATCGGCACGTCGTCCGGGTTGTCGAGGCCCTTCTTCTCCGCGTACGCCTCCTGCAGGTGATCCTGGCGGTGACGCTTGTGGCAGTTCAGACATTCGACGAGCGGATCGTTGAACACGCCCACGTGCCCGGACGCCACCCACACCTCGCGGGGCAGGATCACCGACGAGTCGAGTCCGACGACGTCCTCGCGGCTGGTGACCATGTTTCGCCACCATTGCTTCTTGATGTTGTCTTTGAGTTCGACGCCGAGCGGACCGTAGTCCCAGGCGGACTTGGTGCCGCCGTAGATCTCACCGCACGGGAAGACGAGTCCACGCCGCTTGGCGAGGTTGACGACGGTTTCGACTTTGGACTTGGGTGCCACTCGGGTGCTCTCCATCTGGGTAATAGATGCATGGTTCACGTGCGCTTTTCGGCATTCAGCCTATCTGTCCGAACTTCGCGCTCCTATCCGCCCGTTATCTCGACGACGCGGTGCAGCGTGTGGGTCTACCGGCAGCCGTCGCGGTAGACCCACAACTGGGCCGTGCCCGCGACCACGAGGGGCCGGTAGGTCCAGACCGTCACGGCGCCCTGGCCGGAGCGCTGCGCGGCGGTCACCAGGTAACAGGAACGGCTTCCGGGGAACTTCCACGATCCTGGCGGGGACATACCGACGGCCGAGTGGTGTCCGTTCCACTCCAGTCCGGAGTTGACGTCGGTCGCCGGGACACCCATCGCGACCATGCGCTCGGCTGCCTCCCATCGGGCGGAGTCATAGGCCAGACCGGCCGCGGTGATCAGCAGCGAGACAACGGCCAGAACTGTCAGAGCAGCCGCAGCAGGCACCCGCTCCGCCAGGCGGGCGAAGGGCCGGCGTTCCGAAGGCTCCGACGGGGCTTCCGTCCGTTCGGCCAGGATTATCGCCAGCATCGGCGGCAACGCCAGAAGCCAGTATCGATCGAACAGGTTCTGCCCGGTCAGCGCGGTCGCGAGATTGCCCAGCACCATCAAAACCCCGAACACGCCAAGCACCGGGTCGGCCCTGCGGAACCGCCGCATCATTATCCCGGCGAGCAGGACTCCCGAACCGCACGCGAGTGCCACGACAACCCACCACAGTGCGGTCGGAAAGACCACCTCGGGGCTGCCGTTTCCCGCGGCCCGGTACGGCCCGGCGGGGTCGAGGTAGTTGCCGAGGAAGAAGTTCTCCACACTGCCGTGGTAGAGCGCAACCGCGGCGACGACGGCGGCTACGGCGGAGGCGGCAAGCGCGCCACACCCCCAGCGCCAGGGGCGCGCGACCAGCAGCACCGCCGGCGCCGATGCCAGAGCCAGCAGGAAGTAGCCGTCGACCAGTGTGTTTCCGCCGACTTGCACCAGACCCTCCGGCACTGCCAGCACTGGTGGGTCACCCGCATCGTAGGAGCGGCGCCACAGTTCGAATCCCACGGCTGCGGCGAGGAAGATCGCGGTCGTGAAGGCCACCGTCCTGCGACGCACTCGCTCCGAGCGCCACGCGGCCACGGCAGCGAACAGCAACACTGCGGCGGGTGCTGCGAGCGCCTGCTCACGGATCGTGAAACCCCAGAATCCGACAGCAGTCGATACCGCCAGCAGCACCGTCGACTCGTTTCGCAGCGCCCTTCGCCCGACGGCGAGGCAGACCATCATCGCAGCCATGGCGGGCACGTCGAGCATGAAACTGGTGGCGAGCAAACCGAATCCCGGCCAGATCGCAACGATGAGCGCGGCGAACGCGGCACGCACCCGGTCCACCGTGTCGACGAGAAGGTCGTACACCGCCGCGAGCGTGACCACGCCCAGCAGGGCGACGAAGACGTGTTGGGCGATCAACCATCGGGCGAGCGGTCCCAACACCAAGAACTGCCCGAACAGTGCAGAACGGTTCCATCCGAGCAGTTCGATGTTTCCGGTACTACCGAATGTCTGCGCGATCCGGCTGTACGACCACGCATCGTTGTGCGGAATGGACAGGCCGCCAGTGATCATCGCCAGCGCCAACGGCACGAGTACTCCGAGCAGTCCGGCCGCAGCGAACGATAGCCAGACGATCCGGCTCGGAGTTGCAGCGCGGCTTCTCCCCGCACGTGGGAGCTCGTTCGGGGATGTCGACACGGCGCTGGGAAGCAGCGTCCGAGTCATATCCACCCTTTCGCCGTCAGATCACCCACCGGCCGACATTGTGGACGTTATCACCGCCTCGAGCCCCACCCTGGCAGGACACGAAGGCACTTCCGGGCAGGCGGGACGGCGGGAGGTACGTAGTTGACATGCGTGGTTATGCATATAAAAATGGAATCGGTTTGCAATAAGGTGACGGAAACCAATCCTCCGTCACCGCGAAGAAGGGTGCCACTGTGAGCGTTACCGAAACCGGTGAACCTGCCGTGGCCGATCACGCTGCCACCATGCACCCAGTCGACGCGCATCCCCACGACAGGTTCGACGCACCCCCCGCCCCGGTCCCGTCGAAAGAAACGTTGGCGGCGGCCGGTGACCTTTTGCGCGCGCTGGCCGCGCCGGTCCGCATCTCCATCGTGCTGCAACTGCACGAGTCCGACCGCTGCGTTCACGAACTCGTGGAGGCCTTGGGCGTCACCCAACCACTCATCAGCCAGCACCTACGTGTTCTCAAAGCCGCGGGAGTCGTACGCGGCGAACGGAACGGACGTGAAGTCATGTACCGACTGGTCGACGACCATCTGGCACACATCGTCGTGGATGCCGTCGCCCACGCCGAGGAAGGATAGAACTGTTGCCCCAGCACGCCGGCCGGGCGGAGGTGGGAATCCGCTCGACAAAGCAGCGCAGCGCGATCTCCGCTCTTCTCGACGACATCGAAGAGTTCCGTTCTGCGCAGGAGCTCCACGATGAGCTACGCAAGCGCGGCGAAGGAATCGGCCTCACCACGGTTTACCGAACACTGCAGGCCATGTGCGATTCGGGAACCGTCGACGTACTCCGCACCAACACCGGTGAATCGATGTACCGCAGATGCTCGTCGGGGCATCACCACCACCTGGTGTGCCGCGAATGCGGTTTCACCGTCGAAGTCGAAGGACCCACCGTCGAGCAGTGGTCGCAGTCGGTCGCCGAATCCAATGGGTTCACCGACATCAGCCACACCGTCGAGATTTTCGGTGTCTGCTCGGAGTGCGCGTCCGCATAGACGGCGCCGAATCAGCCGGTACGGCTCAGGGTCCTGGATATCCAGGCCCTTGAGCCGTGCCGCATCGTGCGCTCCGCACTTGTCGTCGATCAGGGCTGACCGGTGAAGTACTGGTAACCCGCATCGATGAGCGGTTGCCCACCGGTGTTCACCAGTCCGGCAACACCCCCGACAGCGGCGCCGATCAGCACACCCGGGATACAGCCCACGAAAACACCGACGACGCATCCGACCACGAGGCCGATACCGGCGCCTACCGCAGCGCCGACTCCACCACCGAACGACGCACGGTTCAGTTCGTTATGGAAGTTGGCAGCGGCGTTGATGTCCTGCAAGGACAGCGGACTCACCGCGGTCGCCTCGGACGGGTCGGTCTCGGGGGTGAGGGTAAGGCTGTGACCGTCCGCACCGAGCAGCGCCTCGATGTCGAACTCCTGATCGTTCACGCGGTAGCTCAGCGGCACCGATCCGACGATCTCGCCCTCCGCGTCGACCACCGAGACCACGTCCGAGTCCTTCTCGAGGCGGAACATGCCGGCATCGAGCACGGTGGTGATCGACTTCCCGTCCTCGGTCACGGCAACCTGATAGTCGACACCCTGATCCACACCCTGGACCAGGGCAGGTTTGTCAGATGCTGCGGGCTCTGCGTGAACCGTTCCGGCGGTGACCCCCATGGCGGCAACTGCAAGAGCAGCGGTTGCAGAAAGTTTCCCGAACTTCATCAATGCAATACTCCCCGGTCGGCCCGGGGTCGACTCCCCGGGAACTCCGAAGCACAATAGCCCATTTCGGACAAATTCGAGCCGCAGTTTCTGTCAGGAGCGGACAGTGCCCCCAGTGTTCTGCTGCCTCACAGATTGACATCGCCGACCCTGTTGTGGGCGACTAGGGCACGATCCCGATCCCGATGTTGATGCCGCAGTGCAGTTCGGCCACCCGCTCATCCGAACGCCCCTGCTCCCCCGCGCGCTCCTTCAACATTCCCCTCAACCTCTGTTCGACCGCTGACTTCTGCTCGGGTGTCAGGTCCGCAACGAAACGCGCGCCGATCGGATTGCTGAACATGAAGGTGTTCAACAGGTGTTCAGCAGAGTCGAATCTCGTGTGACATGTTCTGCGATGGACGGCCACATCACGCAGGCTCGCGTCGGTCAGCCTGCTGTACAAGACCTCCGGGTCGGCAACCTGAAACGGCAACGGCGGCGGGTCGACCGGCAGTGGTGTGAATGCGGGCACGACCGCCTGCATCGCCCTCATGACGAATCCGATGAACTCGACCATCGGCGGCGGCCCGAAACAGACGAGTACGACGCGCCCGCCGCGCCGGGTGACTCGCATCATCTCGGCGAGGCCCATTGCCAGATTCGGAAACGACGACACCCCGTTGACGGAGACGGCCACCTCGAAGTTGTCGTCGTCCAGGTCGAGGGCGGTGCCGTCCATCACCAGGCCTTCCACGCCGGTCAGCCCTTCGGCTTGCGCCCGTTCGTTCAGCAGATCGATCATGCGAGGCGAGATGTCGGTGGCAACCACTTGGGCACCGACTCGCGCGGCAGGAAAGCTCAGCGCCCCGGTTCCGGCGGCAACATCGAGCAATCGCATCCCCGGTCGGAGGTCGAGGATGCGTAGCGCTTCCTGCGCAATAGTCGCGGTTTCCGGGGTAACGAACTCGTCGAAGCCGCTCGCCAGCCCGTCCCAGGCAGTACGGATCCGGTCGGTTGTGGGCGTGCGCTGCGTTTCCATGACGTGCCCCCATCGGGCTTGATCGGACGATTCGGCCGAATCAACAGTCCTGTTCTCTGATGGTAGTCCTCGGGCAGACGAGCGACGACCTGCTCGACGATCACGTGGTCGCTCTTGCGTCGGGCGGTTGACGGCTGACCGCGAGCAGTGCCGAGCTGTGGAGCAGGGTTCACCGCGAGTTGGTTACTGTTCCATGAGCGCGGGAGACGTTATCGCTCGTACTCGCGATTGCGACTGGACTTTCGAGTGAAATACAGAGGGGACGACTCATGAGATCAGCGATAATGGTGGTCGCGCTAGTGGCGCTCGCGGGAGGACTCGTGGCGTGTGGCAACTCGGACAGCCCTGCCTCGAGCGGGCCGACGAGCCCCACCCAGGCGGCCGGGACATCAGTACGTCAGAGCGGCGTGCCGGTTGACGAGCCGACGGTCGTGCCCAGCCTCGATGCTACGGACCCGACGCCCGCCCCGTATTCTCCCGGCCCCAGCCCTGTCGATGTGCCACCTCACGAGGAGCCGACCGTCGATGCACGCGACTATCAGCAGCGTGACAGCTTCTACTTCCAGTCGCCCACCGGCAACATCATGTGCGGAATCGTCCCGACGGCCACACTCGGCGTCGGTTGCCAGCTCGGTTACGCGAATGTCATCCCGCCTGAGCTGCCCGACTGCACCGACGCCCCCGATCGCAAAGTCGCCGTGCACATCTACGGCGGCAAAGTCGAGTTTCTGTGTACCAGGCAGGGTATCTTCATCGGTGATTCCGTCGACGGCACGCGCAAGGGTGGCGGCAAGGTCCTGAATTACGGCGACACCATCGTCGCCAACGGCGCAGCCTGCACCTCCACCCGGCAGGGCGTGCGCTGCGATGCAGGCGGACGAGGCTTCCTGATCGCTACCGACAGCCAGACCACCTTCTGAGAACGACGATACGGGTGGCGCGGCCAGATGTCTGCCGCCCCGCCCGTTGAATCGCCCGAGGTTTCCCGGCACTTCCTTTCGGGCCAGGAAGCATGCGTGTGCCGCCAGTCCACCCGGCGCGTCCAATGGTGTTCTCGGGTCGAGCCTGCGTGGGCCGGCAGATCGACTTCACCGGCATACCTCGTCCAGGTAACCCCCAACGTTAAGGCAGGAGACCTTGCCGCGCTGAATCCGCTCCGGACAGAACAAGCAGCAACATGGTGGTGAGGGCTTCGTCGCTCAGCCCGGCGGCCGGGAACGTGTATCGCAAAATAACGTCACCGAACCTGCCGTGGGCGAACAACGCCACAGAACCGAACTGGACCGACTGATTACGCTGCGCCACCTTCTTGTGCAGTGCGGCACTGATCGGACGGTCCCAGGCGAGCACACACGTCAGCGACAAGACGTCGAGGCCGTCCGACAGCGTCATCGCGCTCAGCGAGCACAGCGCCCCAGCAAATTCGAACCCCAGCGAACCGTCGTCGACGGTGTCGACGGAGACGAAGTTCGCCAGGGCCTCGGAGGCCCGGCTCTGCAACTGATCCGCGGTCACTTCACTCCCCCGAACCGCCGATCCCGTGACGCGAACTCCACACAGGCGTCCCACAGGTCGCGTCGATCGAAATCGGGAAAGAGCTTCTCCTGGTACACCATTTCGGCGTATGCCGATTGCCACAACAGGAAGTTCGATGTCCGTTGCTCACCGGAAGGGCGGAGGAACAGGTCGACATCGGGCATATCGGGTTCGTCGAGGAAACGGCCGATGGTGGCCTCCGAGATCTTCTCCGGATCGAGCGTTCCAGCCGCAACACGGCGACCGATCTCACGAGCAGCGTCGGCGATCTCTGCGCGACCGCCGTAGTTGACGCACATCGTCAGGTTCATGACGGTGTTGTGCTTGGTCATCTCCTCGGCGATCTCGAGTTCCTTGATCACGCTGCGCCACAGTTTCGGGCGACGACCTGCCCACCGGACTCTTACGCCCATCTCGTGCATCTCGTCACGACGACGGCGGATCACGTCACGGTTGAACCCCATGAGAAACCTGACTTCCTCGGGGCTGCGCTTCCAATTCTCTGTGGAGAACGCGTAGGCGGACAACCATTCGACACCCATTTCGATGCAGCCACACACGGTGTCCATCAGGACAGCTTCGCCGCGTTCGTGTCCGGCGGTGCGGGGCAGCCCGCGCTCTTGCGCCCAACGCCCGTTGCCGTCCATGACCAGTGCTACGTGGCGCGGAATCAGTTCTGTCTGCAGCTTCGGAGGTGTGGCACCGGACGGGTGCGGGTCCGGAGGTCGAACTTTCCGGTCTACCGAGGCGTCATGCGCTGCTCGCGGTTCGCGTCGTCGAATCACGGCCCCCATCCTGCCTGACCGGGTCTGCCCCACCTACCGCCGCATGGGGGCGTGCCCGCTCGATCAGTGGCAACGTGCGCAGTTGTCGTTCCAGGTGCCATTGCAAGTGTGCGGCCACGAGCCCGCTGGCTTGTGCACGAAGCGATGCTGATGCCATCTCTGCGCCTGCCCACTCGCCGCGATACAACGCATCCATGTGGTCGAGAACCCCGGGCGACGGTGTCGCTGCACCGGGCGGGCGGCAGTGCACACACACCGCTCCCCCTGCTGCGACGTGGAAGGCCCGGTGCGGGCCCGGTGCCGCACATCGCGCGCATTCCTCCAGCGCCGGTGCCCACCCGGCATATCCCATTGCCCGCAACAGGTAGGCGTCGAGAATCAGCTCGGGTGCCCTCTGGTGTTGGGCGATCGCCCCCAAGGCACCCACGGTGAGGCGGTGTAGCTGCGGTGCCGGTGCGCGTTCCTCACCCGCCAGACGCTCCGCGGTCTCGAGGATCGCGCAGGCTGTGGTGTAGCGGCCGTAGTCGTCGACGATGTCGGTGGCGAACGCGTCGACCGTCTGAACCTGCGTGACGATGTCGAGATTGCGACCCGGATACAGCTGCACGTCGATGTGCGCAAACGGCTCGAGCCGGGCACCGAACTTGGACTTCGTCCGCCGCACCCCCTTGGCCACCGCCCGCACCAGACCGTGCTGCCGTGTGAGGAGCGTGACGATACGGTCGGCTTCCCCCAGCTTGTGCTGGCGCACGACCACCGCATTGTCTCTGTACAGCCTCACCTGCCCAGTCTCTCACGATGAGCCGACAACCAGGCCCAGCGAAGCGTCAGTTCAACGACTGCGCGGCATCGTGATCATGGGTCGGCACGATGCGCACCCGATCACGAACCGCGTGCAGTCGGTGCAAAGTCCGGAACGTCTCCTCGCGATCGGCGTCGACCAGCATCCCAGGAAACGACGCCTTGCTGCGAACGTTCTCGATCTGCAGGTGATGCCATGCGGCATCGCCCGAAAGCAACACCGGACCGCGCGCCGTGTTGAGCAGTAAACCGATGCTTCCCGGCGTGTGCCCCGGCAGGTCGACGAGCGTCACCGACCCGTCGCCGAACATGTCGTGACTGCGGGTGAACGTGAGAACCGGTGGCCCGCCCAGCACGAACTCGTCGATCTCCCGACCCTCGAGGGACGGCCGCACTCCACCGACCGGCGCCGTGACGTCGTCCATCACCCATGCTCGTTCGGGGGCATGCACCCGCACCGGAAGATCCGGCATGTCCAGCAAGCCGGAGACGTGATCCCAGTGCAGGTGCGTGGGCAACGCGAAATCGAGGTCGTCGGGCGACATCCCGACCCGATCGAGGGAGGTGCAGATGTCCAGCGCCCCGTCCGAAGGCCGAACCAGGGGCCGGAGAAGGCCCGGCAACTCGGCGACGGCACGATCGACCACGTCGGTGCAGATACTCGGGTCCACAACGAAAGTTGCTGCGGGATGCCGTACCAGATACGACGTCATCGAATTGCCGGACATCACAGGACGCCGGACACCTTCGGCAAGGATCGCGGTCGGCACTTGCCGTGAAACCTGCGGCAGTGCCAGAACCTGAACCTCCGCACGGGCATTCGGCAGACCCACGTCCTCGAGGCCACCCAGGAACGCCCCGTCGACCGGCCGTGGGCGAATCAGCCCGGGAACCATGCCACCGATGGCGGCACAACACGTCAACAGACTCGGCTTGGCTACGGGAGGTTTGGCTACGGGCTGGAGACCGTTTCGCGGCATGACCGCCACAGTACGTGGCCGAACCGGACCGATGCCGAACAAGTCGGTTCGGGGTCAATCTCGAGCGAGAAGGTCCCTCGTGATCTCCAATTGCCCCAGATGCTGAGCCAATTCACGGCTGATGTGCATGAGCACCCACTCCGGGGTCGCGCTCGCCACGCTTGCGGATCGAGTACTCCCCACTGCGTTTCGGTCGCGGATACCGTCCGTCAGCGCTATGTCGACCCACTCCGCGAACTGCGCTTTGACCAGACGAACATCGGCGACCAAGTCTTCGACAGACCCGCTCGCCGTGAACTCCGCATCCCGGTCGCGCGGTATCTGTAGGCCGGCGACCACCGATCCACCCCAGAACCGCAGCATTCCCACGCAGTGGAACACGATGGCGTAGGGCGAATTGGCTCCTGGCAGATCGGGCACTCGGTTGGCATCCGGATCACCGAGGTCCTGCAGGATCGTCACCATCGCGTCGAGGCTCTCGCCACAGATATCGAGTACCGCTGACGAGAGTCCGGATTCCGAATTGGTACGAGGCACGTCCATGAGTGTCAGTTCACCACGACCCCGGCCGGAGCGCAGCGGGGGAACCCGCGCAGGACGGGCACGCAATTGCGGTGACGTCGTGCAGCGTCAAGCCGCGACGCCATACCACCGGCCCGAATCCGGGCAGCGAGGACGCTGCCCGACCGAGCAGGTTCGACCGCACGACGGACACGAACACCGCCATACCGACCACGACCATCCAGATCGGGAACGGATACAGAATGATCCGTTCGGTCAGGCCGAAGTACATGTCGGGGAAGGCAAGGAGTCCCCCGCCTGCGATGCCGATCACCGCGCAGACCGTCGTCCATACGGCGGTCCAGCGCATCCGGCGCCACAGTGTCCACGCGACGAGAATCAACAGTATGTGCCTGCCGACGAACCCCGGCAGTACGGCAACGAAATGCCCGATCGGATTGTCGTTGGCAGGAAAGAACCCGGTGGCAGCCGTACTCACGCCGATCATCACGGCCAGAACCACCGACCATCTGCGTCTTCGGCCCGGGGGCAGATGGCGGCGCAGCAGCACGGCCCCTGCAATCACGAGCAGGCCCATGATCACGAACGAGATGTTCATGTACCAGTGCAACGGCGAACACACCTGCTGACAGTCGGTGACACCGAGATCGCTGATCGAGTTGCGGACGAAGCTGTAGGGCGTCGACCACGCCTCCGCGGTGAGGACCTCCGACACCAGATATCCCACTGCGAGAATCCAGAAGAGGCTGCCGACGAGTAGCCGAATGTCGTGCGCGTCCATTCCCTGCTTTCACGGTTGTCCGTCATCGATCTGGCCACGCTACCTGGTTTCGACCCGTGAGTGTTACCAATTCGTTATCACACCAACCGCTCGCCCTGATACTGTTCGTTCGAACGAACAACCGCGGAAGAGGGTAGATGAGCACTGAAAACGTGAGCGAGCGCGCACCGGATGCAACCGACCAGCGCGGTACATCGACGTCTCCTCGCCTGGTCGACCAGGTAGCGGACCTCGCGTCCGGCAAGATCACGTCGGTCGAAGCAACCCGCACGGTCCTCGATCGCATCGACGCCAGCCAGCCCACCCTCAATGCGTTCAGGATCATCCGCCGCGAAAAGGCTCTCGCCGAAGCCGCCGAGGCCGACCGCCGACTCGCTGCAGGCGAGCGTCTCCCCCTCCTCGGCGTACCGATGGCCGTCAAAGACGACATCGACGTTGCCGGCGAACCCACAGCCTTCGGCGCTCCCGGAAATTTCCCACCGAAGGCCGCCGATTCCGAAATGGTTCGTCGGCTGCGCGCGGCGGGGGCCGTCATAGTCGGCAAGACCAATGCACCCGAACTCGGATGGTGGCCGCTGACCGGAGGTCACTTCGGCTACACGCGCAATCCATGGCACCGCGATCACACACCCGGCGGATCCTCCGGGGGCACCGCCGCGGCCGTGGCCGCGGGAATCTTCCCAGCACTTATCGGGTCGGACGGTGCGGGCTCGGTCCGAATCCCGGCCGCATGGACCAACCTCGTCGGCATCAAACCCCAGCGCGGTCGCATCTCCACGTGGCCGCACGCCGAGGCGTTCTACGGACTGACCGTAAACGGCCCACTGGCCCGCACGGTCGGCGATGCCGCACTGCTCCTCGACGTCGCCTCGGGAAATCACGATGGCGACATCCACCGCCCCGACCCCGTCAGCGTGAGCGATGCCGTCGGCCGAGACCCTGGCGTGCTGCGGATTGCGCTCTCACTGCGAATGCCCTTCACCGGCACACCGTCAACCCTGCACCCCGAGATTCGCCGCGCAGTATGGAACACTGCGCGCGTCTTGCGAACACTCGGACACCATGTCGTGGTCGACGACCCGGACTACGGAATCCTGTTCGGCCTCAACTTCCTTCCACGGTCCTATTCCGGCTTGGACGACTGGCTGCGCACTTTCCCCGACGTCACTTTGGCCGACGCCAGGACACGACTCAAAGCACGGAACGGTCGGATCCTGCATGGGCTCCCCCTGCGCGCCGCACGCGCCGCCGAACCCCGAATGCGCCGCCGAATCGGTGCGATCTTCGACGAGTACGACATCGTTCTCGCACCGACGACCGCATCACCGCCACCGCACGTCGAGGCGCTGGACGGCATCAGCTCGTGGGAGACCGACAGGGCCGTCACCGCGTTGTGCCCCTACGCCTGGCCGTGGAACGTGCTCGGCTGGCCCAGCGTGAACGTGCCCGCAGGATTCACCAAGGAGGGACTCCCCGTCGGAGTGCAACTGATGGGTCACGAGAACTCCGAGCCACTGCTCGTTTCCGTTGCAGCACAGCTCGAGTCGGTGCTGCACTGGGAGCGATCCACTCCTGACCAGTGGTGGTAACGTGCCATCGATGACTACGGGTCCGCAATCGTGAGCGCCTCCACCGGTGCCCGCGAGAAGATTCTCGCGGCAGCACTTCATATCGTCGGTACCGACGGCATTCCCGCGCTCACGAACCGCAGCATTGCCGCGCGGGCCGAGGTGTCGCTGGGCTCGATCACCTACCACTTCCCGACTCAGTCGGATCTGCTCAGGTCGGCGTTGACGAGCTTCGTAGCGGAAGAAACCACCCGCATCACCGACATAGCACAGGAATACCGCGACAAAGGCCTGAGCATCGAGGATGCTGCCGAACTCACCGATCAGGTGGTCAAGGACCTCGCGTTCTCCGCCGAACGAATCGCACCGTTCGAATTGTTCATTCAGGCCGGCCGCGATCATTCTCTGCACGAAGCAGCGGCCGAGTGCTTCGCCGCCTACGACGAACTGACGTCGACGATCCTGTCCGCACTCGGCATACCCGAACCAGAAACGGTGGTTCCGACGGTCGTGGCAACCATTGCCGGCCTTCAACTTCGCCGACTCGCGACCGGGAACTCCGAGCAGGACATCACCGGCGCGCTGCTACTACTCCTGCGCGGGGCCATCGCCGCCGCTCTCGACCCGCAATCCTGATGCGCTGCGGTCGACGAGCCGTGCCACCGAGTCCGGTACCGTCGTTCCGCTCTTCACCCACGGGGCCGCAACGGGTGACCCTGCGACCGAGCGAACGGGAACGACCCCTGCCCAATTTCCGGTGAACTCAGCCGGCTCGCCCGGCGGCGCGTCGCGAACCTTGACGGTCCATTGACCAGGGGAAATCGGCAGAGCAAGCGCGAGCGTCGCGGCCAGTTCCTTGGGGAGGTGCCCACGCACTTCCTCACTGCGACCCGGAATCACCGAATCGGAAAGAGCGTTCAGTGCCGATACAGATTCGCCCCCGTCAAGACCGACGAGGTTGCCACGCACTACCGCCGACCGATAGTTGGCCGAGGAGTCGAACAGCGTGTCCGCCACCACGATGCCATCGAGCAGAGTGACGCACAGCGTGGCGGGCGCCCCTTCCGCCACGTGCCGCAATGCACCGGCACCGGTGGAGCCGTGCAGTAGGACTCGGTCTCCGTCGCGCGCGTACAGCATCGGCACGGCCCACGGCATACCGTCGACCACGGTGGCGAGGGTCCCCACCACCGCGGCATCCAGAACTGCATCGAGGTCCGCGCGTTCGGTCCGCGCGCGTTCAGGGTATCTCCGCACCTTGTCCATCTCAGACTCCCAAGAGGTCAGAATCCCAAGCGGCCCATTTGCTTCGGGTCGCGCTGCCAGTCCTTCGCCACCTTCACGTGCAGTTCCAGGAAGATCTTGGTGCCCAGGATCTTCTCGATCTGCCCGCGCGCGTTGGTGCCCACGTCACGCAAGCGGGCACCGCCCTTACCGATGACGATGCCCTTCTGACTCTGACGCTCCACATAGAGCAGGGCGTGCACATCGAGCAACTCCCCCTGCTTCTCCGTGCGCCCTTCGCGCGGGATGATCTCCTCGATCACGACAGCGAGCGAATGTGGAAGCTCGTCCCCGAGGCCCTCGAGCGCAGCCTCACGAATGAGTTCCGCCATCAGGACCTCTTCGGGTTCGTCGGTGAGCTCACCGTCGGGGTAGAAGGCAGGCCCGGGCTCCATCTGCGCAGACAGAACATCGACCAGCAGTTCTACCTGCTCCCCCGACGCCGCAGACACCGGCACGATCTCTGCATCCGGGCCCAGCAGCTTCGACACCTCGAGCAACTGCTTACCGACCGCGTCACGCCCGACCTTGTCGATCTTGGTGACGATGCCGACGATCTGCGTCTTGGGAGCAATCTGCCTGACCTGCTGGACGATCCACCGATCGCCCGGCCCGATTCGCTCGTCGGCCGGAATGCACAAGCAGATCACATCGACCTCGGAATAGGTGTCCTGCACCAGATCGTTGAGCCGCTGCCCGAGCAGGGTGCGGGGGCGGTGCAAGCCCGGTGTGTCGACGAGGATCAGCTGCGACGTCTCGCGATGCACGATTCCACGGATGGTGTGGCGCGTAGTTTGCGGACGCGACGACGTGATCGCAATCTTGCTCCCCACCAACGCATTCGTCAGTGTGGACTTGCCGGTATTCGGTCTTCCCACGAAACAGACGAATCCGGAACGGAATTCGGGCTCACTCATGTCACTCCTCGATCACGGATCCATCAGGTCGCGCGAAGACTAGCGTCGCCTCCGCGCCGAGTTCACGGAGCGCGGCCACTCCGGGATCGGTGTGGTCGCCGCCGACCACCACTGCCGCTTCGAAACCACGCGCACCGCTCGATACCGCCGCCGCAACAGCACCCTGAAGCGCTGTCAACGTCAACGAGTTCAGCCGTATGGCACCCGCCGCATAACTGCGCCCGTCCACGTCGCGAACCGCCGCACCCTCACCACTCTCGGTGCGCGCGAGCGCACCCCGGGCGAGAACCAACAGCTTCGTGTCCTCTTCTCCCAGCTCGGTCGTCATCGATCCCCGCTGTCGGCGTCCGCGACGTCCGTACCGTCATGCGTTTCGCCGAGTTCGGGTTCGCGCGGCGCACGATTCACGAGGACGGTATTGATCCGCACCCGTCCGCGAACATCGCTCGCTCCCTCTCCCCGCAGCACCAGGCCCGCCACGGTCACCTCGGAGCCGGGCAGCGGCACTCTGCCCAGTTCGTACCCGATGAGACCACCGACGGTCTCCACCTCGTCGTTCTCGATGTCGATCTCGTACAGTTCGCCGAGACTCTCGATGGGAAGCCGCGCGGAGACGCGATAACTGCCGCGCCCGAGGTCCTCGACCGGAGGTGTTTCGTCCTGATCGTATTCGTCGGCGATCTCACCGACGATCTCCTCGAGAACGTCCTCGATCGTCACGAGTCCCGCGATTCCTCCGTATTCGTCGACGAGAACCGCCATGTGGTTGCGGTCGCGCTGCATCTCGGCGAGCAGGCTGTCCAAGGCTTTCGAATCGGGAACGAACACGGCTTGCCGCATCACGTCCCCCACGCGCACACTGCGGCCGCCGTCACGCGAATGATAAGTCTGCTGCACCAAATCCTTGAGGTAGACGACACCGAGAACGTCGTCCACGTTTTCTCCGATCACCGGGATCCGTGAGTGTCCGCTGCGCACCGCCAGCGACGTCGCCTGACCGGCACTCTTGTCCGCCTCGATCCACACCATCTCCGTGCGCGGCACCATCACCTCGCGCGCCGACGTGTCACCGAGCTCGAAAACGGACTGGATCATCCGCCGCTCGTCGTCGGCGACCACTCCGCGTTCCTGTGCCATGTCGACCAGTTCGCGAAGTTCGATCTCGGATGCGAACGGGCCGTTGCGAAATCCGCGGCCCGGAGTGATGGCGTTACCGACCAGAATCAGCAACCTGCTGAGCGGCCCCAGCACCACGCCGATGACGTGCAGAGGCAGGGATGCGCCGAATGCGATCGAATACGCGTGCTGACGGCCCAGGGTTCGTGGGCCGACACCGATCACCACGTAGTCGACGAGGACCATGATGACAGCGGTGACCGTCAACGCCCACACCAGCGGGAACAGATCTATGAAGGCACCGGCCAGAACCACCGTTGCGGTGATCTCGCACAGGATGCGCAGCAACACCATCAAGTTCACGTAGCGCGGGCGATCTTCGAGAATTCGCACCACACGCGCGGCGCCTGTGCGACCGTCCTTGGCCATCTCGTCCACCCGCGCAGGTGAGATGGTGTTGAGGGCCGAGTCCACAGCCGCGAAAACCCCACCCAAGGGGACGAGAATCACCGCAAGAACGATCAACGGTATCGCGCCGGTCACCGGCGCACCTTCCCAGCCGGCATCTACTCGTGCCCCGTGCCGTCGAAGAATCCGGTCTTGCCGAGCAGCTTCTGGTCGCGTGCAGCGAGTGCGGCGTCGCGTTCGGCTCGACGAAGATCCTCGTACCACTCCTCGAGCAACCGGTTCTGCAGACCGAACATCTCCTTCTCTTCCCCCGGCTCGGCGTGGTCGTACCCGAGGAGATGCAAGACGCCGTGCACGGTCAGAAGGGCGAGCTCGTGAGCAAGTGGATGACCGGCTTTGTCGGCCTGGTCCGCAGCGAACGACGGGCACAACACGATGTCGCCGAGCATCGACGGACCCGGCTCGGGGGCATCCGGTCGGCCGCCCGGCTCGAGTTCGTCCATCGGGAACGACATGACGTCGGTCGGGCCGGGAAGGTCCATCCAACGCATGTGCAGGTCGGCCATGGATGCGGAGTCCACCAGCACCATCGACAACTCTGCCGCGGGATGGACGTCCATCCGCGCAATCACGAAGCGGGCGACACTGATCAACTCTCCCTCGGAGACGTCCATGCCCGATTCGTTCGAGACTTCGATGCTCATGTGTGGTGTTTCCTCCTGGTTCTTCGCGACGCTCACCCTACCGGCGCGGAGAGCGTGCGTGCGCCGACCGTCGCTGTGCGCGGTTGCCCAGTCGCACGTCGCTGTCACGCTCCTCCTCGAAACGTGCGTAGGCGTCGACGATGTCGGACACCAGGCGGTGCCGCACCACATCGCTGCTGTTCAGTTCTGCGAAGTGGATGTCGTCGATACCACCGAGAATCTCGGTGGCGGCCCGAAGACCGGACCTGGCGCCGCCCGGGAGGTCAACCTGCGTGACGTCGCCGGTGACGACCACCTTCGAACCGAAGCCGAGCCGCGTGAGGAACATCTTCATCTGCTCGGCCGTGGTGTTCTGGGCTTCGTCCAGGATGATGAATGCGTCGTTGAGAGTGCGACCACGCATGTAAGCCAATGGCGCCACCTCGATGACCCCGGATTGCATGAGCTTCGGGATCGCCTCGGGGTCCATCATGTCGTGCAGGGCATCGTGTAGGGGCCGCAGGTACGGGTCGATCTTCTCGTGCAGCGTGCCGGGCAGGAAACCCAGGCGCTCACCGGCTTCGACCGCCGGACGGGTCAGGATGATCCGCGACACATCCTTCGCCTGGAGAGCCTGCACAGCCTTCGCCATCGCCAGGTAGGTCTTGCCCGTGCCGGCCGGACCGATCCCGAACACGATGGTGTTCGCGTCGATCGCGTCGACATAGCGCTTCTGATTGAGAGTCTTCGGGCGAATCGTCTTCCCGCGACGGGAAAGGATGTCGAGTGTGAGGACCTCCGCAGGCGACTCTCCCACCCCCTCGGTGAGCATGCCCACCGTTCGGCGGACAGCGTCCGGAGTCAACGGCTGACGGCGAGCCACAATCGACGCCAGCTCGGCGATCACGCGCTCCGCCAACGCCACGTCGGCTGGGCGACCGCTGAGCGTCACCGTGTTCCCGCGAACGTGCACGTCGGCGTCCAGCACCCGCTCGAGCGCCCGCAGGTTCTCGTCCGACGATCCCAGGAAGGACAGCATCGACTCGGATGCGAGGTCCATCGTCGACTTCACCACACGCTCGGCAGGAGGAATGTCCTCGCGGTTCTCTTGTACTTCACTCACGTGGGGAATGTGGCCTACTTCCTGGTCCTTCACCGCAGCACGGCACTGCAGCGTCGATGCCCCAAAGTCTAACGCTCGCCGCCCGGGTCGCCCACCGAGTTCTCGGACAGCCGATCCACGACGCCGTCCACGACTGCTCGCGCCCGTTCGGGGGGCAGGCCCATCAGAACGAGACCGGTGACAGCGCACGTCTGCCCCCTGTCGGTGATCAACCCACGGTTTGCCTGTTCGAGATGCCCGAGAGTCACAGCTTCTGCGGTCGCCACGAGTACATCGACGGGCAGATACGTCGAAAACGTGCCGTTGTCTCGGCCGCGCTGGACGATGTCGCGGAGGAGACCCCGCATCGGTTCGAGCATGTGGTGAATTCGGGTATCGCCGATCTCCTTGCGTGCTACCGAGAGGAGCAGGCGAAACCTGTCGCCGACCGGCCAGATCTGCAGCGTCAGTTCCGCCATTGCGTCGGCAGGATCCCGAGAAGTCTCGTCGGCCTGCCCGGATGCGGCCATGAGTTCGGCGAACGCTTCCTCGGCAAGACCCTCCATCAGCTCGTGCCGACTGGGGAAGTGCGCGTAGACCGTGCGCCGCACCACTCCGGCCGCTCGCGCTACATCCTCCATGCTCGCATCCGGATCTGCGGCGAGCGCGACGATGGCCGCGTCCACGATGGCAATACGGTTCGCACGCGCATGGCGACGCCGCGGTGTTACCTCCTTCGGGCGTCCGATGGCCACCCGCCTCACCTCCTGGTGACAGCTTGCCTGTGAATCCGCGAATGTGATCCACGACAACAATACTTGCACAGTCGTGTGCAAGTTATTAAATTGCACAGCGTTGTGCAGTTTTCTGTAGCTGATATCGAGAGGGAAATGCG
This sequence comes from Rhodococcus quanlei, assembly GCF_055231015.1. Taxonomy (NCBI): domain Bacteria; kingdom Bacillati; phylum Actinomycetota; class Actinomycetes; order Mycobacteriales; family Nocardiaceae; genus Rhodococcus; species Rhodococcus quanlei. The sequence goes on from NZ_JBUYWD010000003.1 coordinate 83,959, forward strand.
ATGGTCACATTGGCAAGTCAGCCCGTGTCGCAGATGAACAGTCCATACCCACGGCGTTGGGCAGCACTCGGAGTGCTGTGCCTGAGCCTGCTCATCGTGGTGATGGCAAACACCGCCCTGATCGTCGCTGCTCCGAGCATGACCCGCGACCTGGGTCTGACGAGCGCCGACCTGCAGTGGGTGATCGACGGTTACACGGTTCCCTACGCCGCACTGATGTTGTTGTTCGGCGTGATCGGCGACAAGTACAGCCGACGCGGAGCGCTCCTGACCGGCCTCGGAGTATTCGGTGCCGGCGCAGTGTTCGGCAGCCTCGCAGACACCACCACCGTGGTCATCGCGGCGAGGATGGTGATGGGCGCCGGTGCCGCAATGATCATGCCTGCGACCCTGTCGCTGCTGGTCGCGACCTTCCCCCGAGCAGAACGCTCACGCGCTATCGCCGTGTGGGCCGCAACGTCCGGCCTTGCCATCGCCCTCGGACCGTTGCTCGCCGGATGGCTCCTCGAATCCAGCTCGTGGAACTCCACATTCCTGATCAATGTTCCGATCGCCGCCATCGCAGCGGTGGGCGCCCTCGCGTTGGTTCCACCGTCGAAGTCCGAGACCCAGGGCACCATCGACTGGATCGGCGGACTCCTGTCCGTGGCCACGATCGGCGGCCTGGTCTATGCGATCATCGACGGCTTCCACTTCGGAATCGGCTCGTCGACCGTCATTGCCGGACTCAGCGCAATCGTGGGCGCACTGCTGTTCCTGGCCTGGGAACTCGAACATCCACGTCCCCTGCTCGACGTCCGTAAGCTCGGCGACCGGACCGTCGGCGGTGCATCTCTCGCAGTTCTCATTCTGTTCCTCACCGCATTCGGGATCATCTACACCGTTGCTCAGCAGTTCCAGTTCGTGCTGGCCTACGGCCCTCTGGAAACCGGAGTCCGGCTTCTCCCGCTCGCGATCTGCGTGTCGATCGGCGCGGCCGTCGGCGGACGTCTGGTCGGACCGATCGGCATACGGTTCACGATCTCCTTCGGCATGGCTGTCGCTGCCGCCGGCGCGATGATCCTCACCGTCGTCGACGCAGACTCGGGATACGGCGTCTTTCTCGCCTCGCTCATCCTGACCGGCCTCGGAATCGGACTGTCAGTCTCGCCTTCCACGGACGCCATCATGGGCAGCTTCGCCGAACGCGACCTGGGCGCCGCCGGCGGCCTGAACGACACGGCCATCGAGTTCGGTGGTGCGCTCGGCATCGCGCTACTGGGGTCGGTGCTGGCATCGAACTACAAGGAGGGAATCGCAGGGTTCCTGGCATCCCTGCCGCTCGGTCAGCTGACCGGCCCGCAGGCCGAACAGGCGCAGCAGGCGATCGACATCGCCGGTAACTCGGTCGGTGGCGCGACTCTCGTGGCCCAAGAACTCGCCGAGAACCCCGTCGCCGCAGCGCTGGCAGAGCCCATGCTCGACGCGGCCGGGGTGGCGTTCACCGACGCAATCACACATGCGGGGCTGGTCGGCGGTGCCATGCTCGCCGTCGGCGCAGTCGTGGTCGCGTTCGTCCTACCCACCAACGCGCCGAGCGTCTCCACAGAGCAACCCCTCGAGCACAGCCTCGCGTGATACGGCCCAGCACCGGCTAGCGGTGTCCAAGAATGCGAAGTGGTCCTCCCCCTCGATCAGTTGGAGGGCCACTTCGTCTCCTGCGGCAACCGCAGCGTCTCGGTAGCGGGCACTGACCTCGGCCGGAATCTGCTGGTCTTCGGTGCCGTGAACGCACACCACAGGTACCCGGATCGGGACGCGATGGTGCGGTGAGGCCGACCGATACACATCCGGATTCTTGTCGTAGGTGACGCCGAAGAGCTGCTCGATGTAGCCGATTCGCCTCCCCCTCTCGCCCGCCGTGGCCAGATCGAGTGCCCCCGCCTGGGAAACCACACAATCGGGTGTATACGAAAGAGACTGTCCCGCAAGCCACACCGCCAGCTGTCCACCAGCAGAATGACCTACGATCCTCGACCGGGACACGTCCAGCCTCAGATCGGTGGACCCGGCGACCGGTCCGCCGATCGCCTCCCAGGCCGCCTTCACATCCGCCGCCATCTCCGGCCAGGCACCGCCTGCTCCGAGTCGGCGATATTCGATGTTCCAGACGGCAACCCCGTGTCGTGCCAGGTCGAGAGAGAACGATGTAGCCAGGTTCAGTTTGTAGTCACCGCTCCACGATCCGCCATGAATCACCATCACGACGGGAACCGGATCGCCTGCCGGCTCCTGCGGGATGTACAGGTGCCCGAACTGTTCGGGTTCGGAGCCGTACTCGATTCGAATGCGTGCCACGTCGGCGACAACCTTCCTGGTCATGACAGGCGGCGGACTCAGCCGACCGGCGGGTGCCCCCATCTGTGAGTCAATGCGCCGATCGCGCCGAGCGCTACGGCCGCCGCAGTAGACGTGCGCAGTACCTGCGGCCCCAACAGGACCGGAGAAGCACCTGCCTGCGCAAGCTTGTTCACCTCGTCGTCGGAGAGCCCGCCCTCGGGTCCGACGACGAGCACCAGCTCGGAAAGCTCCCGGAGTGGCAGCGAGGTCAACGACACCGTCGCCGACTCGTGCAACACCGCGACCGTGCCTCCCCGGGCGACCACATCTCGAACCAACGTCACCACGTCGGCAGTGCGACGGAGGTCGGCGATGTCGGGAACGATCGCCCGCCGCGACTGCTTGGCAGCCGCCTTGGCGGCATTTCGCCACCTGGCCAGGCCCTTCGCAATTTTGGGACCCTCCCATCGCGCCACGCACCGCGACGACTGCCACGGCACGATCGCATCGACACCGGCCTCGGTGGCCAGTTCGACCGCGAGTTCGGAACGATCGGCCTTGGGTAGCGCCTGCACCAACGTCACCCTCGGCGTCGGCACGGACACTCGGCGCACAGTGTGCACGATCAATTCCAGACGGTCCTTGCCCGCTGCGGTGACTTCGGAATCAGCGAGGCCACCCCGGCCGTCCGACAACACCACACGCTCGCCTACGGCGGTTCTTCTCACCGTCGCGGCGTGCCTGCCCTCGGGACCGTCGAGGACGGCAGCCGATCCGGCCTCCGGCAGCGGATCGAGGTAGAAGACCGTCGCGGCCACCGATCAGCGTCCGCTGAACGCTTCGCGCAACCGCGAGAACAGGCCACCCGTGTGCTGCGACTGGGTGGTGACGACCTCGGCTTCGTCGCGCGCCCGCAGATCCTTGAGCTCCCGCAGAAGCTTGGCTTCCTTGTTGTCCAACTTGGCGGGCACCACGACGTCGAGATGCGCATGGACGTCACCTCGGACACCGGACCGCAGCTTCGGCATACCGAAGCCGCGCACGATCGTGACAGCGCCGGGCTGTGTTCCCGGCTCGACCTCGATCTCCTTGGGTCCGTCGATGATCGACTCGAAGGTGACCTTCGTACCCAGAGCTGCGTCGATCATCGGTACGCGAACCGTGAAATGCAGATCTTCGCCGTCGCGGACGAACACCTCATGCTGCTTCTCGACGACCTCGACGTAGAGATCGCCGGCAGGGCCACCGCCCGGACCGACCTCCCCCTGCGCCGCAAGACGGATACGCATACCGCCGGCCACGCCCGCAGGAACCTTCACCGTGATGTCGCGGCGAGCCCGCACGCGGCCGTCACCGGCGCACTTGTGGCACGGATCCGGGATGGTTTCGCCGGCGCCGCGACAGGTCGGGCACGGCCGTGACGTCATGACCTGGCCGAGGAACGACCGCTGCACCGACTGCACTTCACCAGCACCGTTGCACGTCTCGCAGCGAATGGGCTTCGAGTTGCCGTTGGTGCCCGCACCCGTGCAGCTGTCGCACAGGACCGCAGTCTCGACGGTGACATGTTTGCTGACGCCCGTGGCGCATTCTTCGAGTGTGAGTTTGGTGCGGAGCAACGAGTCCGCTCCGGGCTGCACACGGCCACGAGGTCCGCGACCGGCTCCCCCGCCGCCACCACCGAAGAATGCCTCGAATACGTCACCGAGGCCGCCACCGAAGCCACCGCCGAAGCCTGCTCCGCCTCCGCCGCCACCCGAAGAGAGCGGGTCGCCGCCGAGGTCGACGATGCGACGCTTCTCAGGGTCCGACAACACCTCGTAGGCGGTCGAAATCTCGCGGAACCGGACCTGTGCTGCCTCGTCGGGGTTGACGTCGGGATGCAGTTCCCGGGCAAGCTTGCGGTACGCGCGCTTGAGCTCTTGGTCGGTCGCCTTCTGGTCGACGCCGAGCGTTCCGTAGTAATCCCGTGCCACGTTCGTCTCTCTCGTCCTTCTCTACAACTTGGTTCGATCACGTCTTGTTCGGTTTCGGTCGGCGCATCGCCGAACCGACGCTACCGCTCGGCGAGTACCTCGCCGACGTACTTCGCAACGGCTGCGACCGAGGCGATTGTTCCCGGATAGTCCATCCGAGTGGGTCCGAGCACACCCATACCGCCCAGCACGGTCCCTGCAGCGCCGTAGCCGGTCGAGATGACCGACGTTCCGCGCATCTGCTCGACCTTGGTTTCTTCGCCGATCTGCACCGTGACCTGTCCGCTCGTCTGCCTGGCGGCCAACAGCTTCAGTACGACCACTTGCTCTTCGAGCGCCTCGAGCACGGAGCGAAGCGAGCCCGGGAATCCGCCGATTCCAGGGAAATCCGCCGCATTGCGGGTCAGATTCGAGGTACCGCCGAGCACCAGTCGGTCCTCGGGATGCTCCACCAGCGTTTCCACCAACACCGTCGCCGACCGAATGACCGCATCACGCAAGTCGTCGGGCGCCTCGTCCGCCAGTTCGGACACGGCGATCGACGCAGCGGCCAACCGCTTGCCTTCGAGCGCGACGCCCAGCAGAGTCCGCAAACGCACCAGATCCTCGTCGTCGAGAACATCCCCGAGTTCGACGATGCGCTGATCGACACGGCCCGAATCGGTGATGAGCACCAGCAGCAAACGAGCCGGGGTGAGCGCCACCACCTCGAGGTGCCGGACAGACGAGGCCGACAACGTCGGATACTGGACCACCGCCACCTGCCGGGTGAGCTGTGCCAGCAGTCGCACACCGCGACGCAGCACATCGTCGAGGTCGACTCCGTTCTCGAGAAACTCGAGAATTGCGCGCCGCTCCGCCCCCGACAAGGGCTTCACATCCGCAATCCGATCCACGAAGAGTCGGTATCCCTTGTCGGTGGGGACCCGACCCGAACTCGTGTGCGGTTGAGCAATGTATCCCTCGTTCTCGAGCACTGCCATGTCGTTCCGGACAGTGGCGCTCGACACACCCAGATTGTGGCGGTCCACGAGCACTTTCGACCCGACCGGTTCCTGCGTGGAAACGTAATCGGCCACGATCGCGCGCAGCACCTCGAAACGTCGATCGTCGGTACTCGACACGCTGACCACCTCCGTTTCCGATTGCTACCGCCCAGACAGCGACTCCTTCACGCACGCCACCATCGGCGGTCGTGTCGCCTGCACCCAGTCTAATCGCCGACCGACCGCCATCCGGTCGAGGCCTTACTCTGGAGTCGATGATCTTCAAAGGCGTGATGGACGGCAAGCCGTATCCCGAGCACGGACTGTCGCTGCGCGACTGGGCCAAGATTCCGCCGCGCCAGGTACGACTCGACGAGATAGTGACGACCACGAAAGTGCTCGAACTCGACAGACTGCTGTCGGAGGATTCCACGTTCTACGGCGATCTCTTTCCCCACGCCGTGCAATGGCAGGGCGTGTTGTACCTCGAAGACGGATTGCATCGCGCAGTCCGATCGGCGCTCCGAAATCGAGTCGTTCTGCATGCACGCGTCTTCGACTACGACGAGATGCCGGGGATCATCACCGGCTGAGGCTCACGCGAGAACGGAGCGGACGACTGCGTCGGCGAGCAATCGCCCACGATCGGTCAGCACAAATCCTTGCCCGCCGCGGATCAGAAGCCCATCGACGACCAGTTGTTCCGCAGCCTGCACCTCTTCCGGTGCCAGGTCGCCCGACGGAATCCCGGTTCGCAGCCGGGCGGTGAGCATCACGCGTTCGGTGTGAATGTCCTCGGCGGTGAGCGTCTCACTTCCGCCCACGGGAAGTCGGCCCGCCGCGAGTTCCTCCGCATACCGGGCGGGGTGCTTGACGTTCCACCACCGCACGCCACCGACGTGACTGTGAGCGCCTGGACCGAATCCCCACCAGTCGCCCCCATCCCAGTAGCCGAGATTGTGGCGGCATGCACCGCCGGTCCCCTGCGCCCAGTTCGACACCTCGTACCAGGACATGCCCGCCTCGCCCAACCGAGCATCGATGCGCTCGTACCGGGTGGCCAGCACATCGTCGTCGGGTGAGGGAAGCTCACCCCTGCGAACCTTTCGCGCCAGCGCAGTTCCGTCTTCCACGATCAACGCATACGCCGATACATGGTCGACTCCGGCGGCCAGCACCGCGTCCAGGGAGGCGTCGAGGTCTTCGTCGCGTTCGCCGGGTGTGCCGTAGATGAGATCCAGGTTCACGTGGGCGAACCCGGCTGCACGCGCTTCCCGCGCTGCCGCCACCGCGCGCCCCGGCGTGTGCGTGCGGTCCAATACCCGCAGTACGTGCTGGGCAGCGGACTGCATGCCGAGCGAGACGCGAGTGAATCCGCCGGACCGCAGTGCGTCGAAGAACTCGGGCGACGTCGACTCCGGGTTCGACTCCGTGGTCACCTCGGTAGCGTCCGTCAGCGGAAAATGCGTCCGGACAGCGGCGAGTACGTCCGACAAACCGTCCCCGCCCAGCAACGAGGGTGTCCCGCCACCGACGAACACGGTGTCCACCGTCGGGGAGTCCGTCATCTGGGCAGCTGCCGCCAACTCACGGCGCAACCCCTCCATCCACGATTCGGGCGACGCCGAAGTGCCGAGTTCACCGGCCGTGTACGTGTTGAAATCGCAGTAGCCGCATCGCGTCGCACAGAACGGCACATGGATGTAGATGCCGAACGGCCGCGAGCCCACCCCGTCGGTCGCCGATGCGGGTAGACGAAACTCCGATTCGTGCGTGTTCACTGCGTTCACGACTCCAGTGTCCCAGCTTCCGGACACACCTCTGCCATGCCCGCGTACCGCCTATGTGTGACATTTCCCCCAAAATCGGTGGAAATATGTCCCCACTCTTCGTTTCACCGATCTGACGTGGCACAATCGTTGCCATGACTGGACCTGGGGTACGACTCGTGGCACGCCGCCATGTCGACCTCAAGCGTGTCTGCAGCTGCGCATGTCAGCGTCTCGGCGCGCGGTAAATTCAGCGCAGACCACCCTTCCAGCCCGTCACGCTCTTCCCGACATCCGGCCGGATTTGGATGCCCCGAGGCAGGACAGCCCTCCTCCTCGGCCCCGGACCGGTGCATCGTGAGATCCAGGAGTAATCCATGACGTCGACCACCGACGCCCCCGCGCCCGCGCCTGCACGGACGCGAAGCGCCAAGCCCGTGAAGCGCCGCGCCGAAGGCCAGTGGGCACTCGGCTACCGGGAGCCGCTCAATCCGAACGAGCAGTCCAAGAAGGACGACAACCCACTCAACGTGCGTCGCCGCATCCTCGACATCTACTCGAAGTCCGGCTTCGACAGCATCGACAAGGGTGACCTTCGCGGACGATTCCGCTGGATGGGTCTGTACACCCAGCGCGAGCAGGGCTACGACGGCACCTGGACCGGCGACGACAACGCCGACCTCCTCGAGGCCTCCTACTTCATGATGCGAATTCGCACCGACGGCGGCCAGCTCGACACAGACCAGGTCCGCACCATCGCCGGTATCTCCAAGGAGTTCGCCCGCGACACCGCCGACATCTCGGATCGGCAGAACATCCAACTGCACTGGGTCGAGATCGAAAACATCCCGGAGATCTGGCGGCGGCTCGAGGCCGTAGGCCTGCGGACCACGGAAGCATGCGGTGACTGCCCGCGCGGCATGCTCGGGTCTCCGCTCGCCGGATTGTCCCCCGACGAGGTCATCGACGCCAGCCCCGCACTGGCCGAGATCCAGCGCCGCTACATCGGTAACCCCGAGTACTCCAACCTGCCCCGCAAGTTCAAGACGGCCATCTCCGGCCTCCAGGATGTGGTGCACGAAATCAACGACGTCTCGTTCGTGGGCGTGAACCACCCCGAACACGGCCCCGGATTCGACCTGTGGGTCGGCGGCGGACTGTCCACCAACCCGATGCTCGCGAAGCGCACCGGCGCCTGGATTCCACTCGACGAGGTCCCCGACGTGTGGGAAGGCGTCGTCGCGATCTTCCGTGACTACGGCTACCGGCGTCTGCGTTCGAAGGCTCGGCTCAAGTTCCTGATCAAGGACTGGGGCATCGAGAAGTTCCGCGAGGTACTCGAGACCGAGTACCTGAAGCGCCCGCTCATCGACGGACCCGCCCCCGTTGCGCCCACCCATCCCATCGATCACGTCGGTGTCACCAAGCTCAAGAACGGACTCAACGCCGTCGGTTTCTCCGCGGTGTCCGGTCGCGTGTCGGGCACGATCCTCGACACCCTCGCCGATTCGATGGACAAGGTCGGCAGCAACTCCGTTCGTCTGACGCCCTACCAGAAGCTCATCGTCGTCGACGTTCCCGAGGACAAGATCGCCGGTCTGGATGCAGACCTCGAGGCGGTGGGCCTCACGTCCCGCCCCTCCCGCTGGCGACGCAACCTCATCGCCTGCACGGGGCTCGAATACTGCAAGTTGTCGTTCACCGAAACTCGCAGTCGTTCACAGGCACTGGTTCCGGAACTCGAGAAGCGTCTCGAGGAGCTGAACTCGCAGCTCGACGTCCCGATCACCATCAACATCAACGGCTGCCCGAACTCGTGCGCGCGCACGCAGGTCGCCGACATCGGATTCAAGGGCATGCTCGTCGACGACGGTAACGGCAACCACGTCGAGGGCTTCCAGGTTCATCTCGGCGGAAGCCTCGGATTCGACACCGCATTCGGCCGCAAGCTTCGTCAGCACAAGATCCTCGGAAACGAGATCACGGACTACGTGGAACGCATCGTGCGCAACTTCATCAAGAACAAGGACGACCGCGAACGATTCGCGCAGTGGGTCGTCCGCGCAGACGAGGAGGACCTGCGATGACAGACCTCACCACAACAACCCAGGACGACCTGCGCGCACTCGCAGAACGTGGTGCCGAAGAAATGGCAGGCGCCTCGGCACAGGAACTCCTGCAGTGGACCGAGAACACTTTCGGAGCAGCATCCGCCGGCACCGCAGACGCCCGTGGCGGCTACATCGTCGCGTCCAACATGCAGGACGGTGTGCTGGTCCATCTCGCCGCACAGGTTCACCCGGGCGTGGACGTGCTCTTTCTCGACACCGGGTACCACTTCGCAGAAACGCTCGGCACGCGTGACGCCGTCGAGCAGGTCTACGGAGTCAACGTCATCAACGCCCGCGCCGCGGCAAGCGTCGCCCAGCAGGATGCCGCGGAAGGCAAGGACCTGTTCGCTCGCGACCCGAACCGCTGCTGCGCGCTGCGCAAGGTTGCGCCACTGAAGCAGACACTGAGCGGGTACCAGGCGTGGGTGACCGGCATTCGCCGCGTCGAATCGCCCACACGTGCCAATGCTCCTCTGATCTCGTTCGACGACGCATTCGGTTTGGTCAAGATCAATCCGATCGCGGCATGGTCGGACGACGAGATGCAGGCCTACATCGACGAGCACTCGATTCTGGTGAATCCGCTCGTCGAAGAAGGCTATCCGTCCATCGGGTGCGCTCCGTGCACCAGCAAGCCAGCCCCCGGCAGCGATCCGCGCAGCGGACGCTGGGCCGGTCAGGCCAAGACAGAATGCGGGTTGCACGCCTCATGACAATCGACACCACACTCACCGACAGCACTCTCACCGAAACCGTGGCACGGCTGAGCGGACACCGCTTCGACACCCTCGACGCACTCGAGTCCGAAGCGATCCACATCTTCCGTGAGGTCGCCGGCGAGTTCGAACGCCCGGTCATCCTGTTCTCGGGAGGCAAGGACTCCACGGTGCTACTGCACCTCGCGATCAAGGCATTCTGGCCAGCGCCGCTGCCGTTCGCGCTGCTGCACGTGGACACCGGACACAACCTGCAGGAAGTGCTCGACTTCCGCGACCACGTCGTAGAAAAGTACAACCTGCGACTGCACGTCGCGAAGGTCGAGGACTACATCGCCGACGGCCGCCTGACCGAGCGCCCCGACGGCATCCGCAATCCGCTGCAGACGGTTCCTCTGCTGGACGCCATCTCCGAGAACCGCTTCGACGCCGTGTTCGGCGGCGCGCGGCGCGACGAGGAGCGTGCCCGCGCGAAGGAACGCATCTTCTCCCTCCGCAACGCGTTCGGCCAGTGGGATCCGAAGAAGCAGCGTCCCGAGCTGTGGAATCTGTACAACGGCAAGCATTCTCCGGGCGAGCAGGTGCGCGTGTTCCCGCTCAGCAACTTCACGGAACTCGACATCTGGCGCTACATCGCCCGCGAGAACGTCGAACTGGCCAGCATCTACTACGCCCACCAGCGACCGGTCTATCAGCGTGACGGCATGTGGATGACGCCCGGTGTGTGGGGCGGCCCTGCCGAGGGTGAAGCGCTCCAGACCCTGTCCGTGCGTTACCGCACCGTCGGCGACGGCTCCACCACGGGCGCCGTACTGTCCGAGGCCGCCGACAACGAGGCCATTCTCGCCGAAGTTGCGGCATCGCGTCTCACCGAGCGTGGCGCCACCCGTGGCGACGACCGAGTTTCCGAAGCGGCCATGGAAGACCGCAAGCGAGAGGGCTACTTCTGATCATGAGCGAAACCAATTCGCAGCTCGCCGAGGGTGCACAGCTACTCCGACTGGCGACCGCAGGAAGCGTCGACGACGGCAAGTCCACACTCGTCGGCCGTCTGCTGTACGACACCAAGTCGGTTCTCGCCGATCAGATCGACGCGGTGACTCGCGCATCCGTCGACCGTGGCCTCGACACTCCCGACCTTTCGCTGCTCGTCGACGGTCTGCGGGCCGAGCGGGAACAGGGCATCACGATCGATGTCGCGTACCGCTACTTCGCGACGCCGAGCCGGACCTTCGTCCTCGCGGACACCCCAGGACACGTGCAGTACACCCGCAACACGGTGTCGGGCGCGTCCACGGCACAGCTCGTGATCCTGCTTGTCGATGCCCGCAAGGGTGTCATCTCGCAGACTCGCAAGCATGCAGCGGTGCTCGCCCTCCTCGGTGTCCCGAAACTCGTGCTCGCGGTGAACAAGATCGATCTCGTCGAGGACCCGGAAACCGTGTTCCGCGATATCTCGGCCGAGTTCGGCTCGCTCACCAACTCGCTCGGTTGGAACTCCGAGGACGTACTCGAGATTCCGGTGTCGGCACTGCACGGTGACAACGTTGCCGTTCGGTCGGAGAACACCCCCTACTACGACGGACCGACCCTCATCGAGCACCTCGAGTCTGTGCCGGTCGACGCAGAACCCCACCGCGTGGGACTGCGTTTCCCCGTCCAGTACGTGATTCGTCCCCGCACCGCCGAGTTCCCGGACTACCGCGGGTACGCCGGCCAGATCGCAGCAGGCGAGGTCGCTCCCGGTGACGAGGTGGTGGTCCTGCCGTCCGGTGTGCGTACCACCGTCACCCGCATCGACACCGCGGACGGTGAACTCGACACCGCTCACGCCGGTCGCAGTGTCACGCTTGTTCTCGGCGACGACGTCGACGTCTCGCGCGGCGACACGATCACGTCCGTCGCCGATGCACCGACTCCCATCGACGAATTCGATGCGACCGTGTGCTGGCTCGCCGAGAAATCACTGCGCCCCGGCGCCCGTCTGCTCCTCAAGCACGGAACCCGGACCACGCAGGCGATCGTCGGCGGACTGGTCGAACGCTTCGACGAGCAGAACCTCACGTCGGTGCAGGGCCCGGAGTCGTTGGAGCTCAACGAGATCGGCAAGATTTCTGTCCGAGTTGCCGAGCCGATCGTTGCCGACGACTACACCGTCAACCGGCACACGGGCAGTTTCCTCCTCATCGACCCGTCTGGTGGCAACACCCTCGCCGCCGGACTCGTCGGCGACGCCATTGCCGCTGTCGAACTCGGTGACCCCACCCCGGCATGATCGCCCGATGATGGGACCGGCGACGACACCGATGGTTGCCGTCGCACACGGCAGCCGTGATCCCCGGAGTGCCCGGATGGTCTCGGCTGCGGTGGCGGCCGTTCGCCGTCGCCGTCCGGATCTGGATGTGCGGCTGTGCTTCCTCGACCTCAATGCGCCGTCGGTCGAACAGGTGCTGCACGGGCTGGCTGCCGAAGGTCACACCTCGGCGGCCGTGGTACCGCTGCTGCTCGGGAACGCGTTCCACGCCAGGGTGGATCTGCCCGCGATCCTCGACCGTGTTCGGGTTCGGCAGCCGGGATTCACCATCGTGCAGTCCCCCGTCCTCGGCCACGACGTGCGGCTGGTCGCAGCCGTCCGTGACCGCGTCGTCGAAACCGGATTCGGCGAGAGCGACTCCACCGTCGGCGTTGCGTTCGCTGCGGTGGGTTCGTCGGACGCATGCGCGAACGACCGTACCCTGCGTCTCGGAGCCACTCTCGGTCACGGAACGAATTGGGTCGGAGTGCAGACCTGCTTCGCAACCGCGAGCGAGCCGCACATATCCGAGGCCATGTTGCGACTGCGCGACGCGGGTGCCGAACGAATCGTGATCGCACCCTGGTTCCTCGCCCCCGGACTGCTCACCGACCGACTCGGTCGTGCGGCCCGTGAAACGGCACCCGACGCGGTGTTCGCACCTCCGATCGGGGCCCACGGCAACCTCGTCGACGTCGTACTCGATCGGTACGCGGAATCCGTAGCGGTCAGCCCTCACCCGCACCTGCTCACCCGATCTGCCTGACCTGCCTCACCCCGCCGCCACCGTCTGACCACCCTCCCCCGACGAATGTCACAGCCGTTCGACGGAGTAGAAGCCGTGTGACATTCGTCGGGTGCGGACCTTTCGTTTCACTAGCGCAGAGCTTCCTGTCTGCTTCAGACTGGAAGCAAGGCTAGGAGAGACGATCATGACGACAGCACCGGTTCGACACGGGATCGTGGCGGGCATCGATGGATCGGACAGCGCACTCGAGGCTGCAAGATGGGCGGCTACGGCAGCCGAACGGTTCGGCGAACCCGTCCATCTGACCCATGTGGTTCGCGGAAACACCGATCTCGCCTCACACGGAGACGACGAAGTCGCGACACGAGACGCACACCCGAACAGCCACGCGTTCCTCGACGCCGCCGAGACCGCAATCCGCGACGGTGCCGCGAACGTCACCCTCGAACGGCGAATCCGGCAAGGGCCTCCGGCGAAAGCGCTGGTCGAGATGTCACGCACCGCCCGGATGCTGGTACTCGGCCCAGCGGAAACAACCGAGATGCAGTCGGTGTTCGTCGGCTCCAACGTGGTCCGCATCGCGAATCACGCCAAATGCCCCGTCGTGGTCTGGCGCGGACCTGCAGTGCCCGCCGACCAGGACCGACGTCCGATCGTCGTCGGTGTGGACGGCAGCGACCTCAGCGACATGGCTGTGGCCCACGCCTTCGAGTTCGCCGCGTTCTTCGGGGCACCGCTCATCGCCGTGCACACCTGGTCCGAGCACTCTTCACTGGGCGGATACTCGGAGGCACGGCGCTTCATCGACTGGGGCCCCCACGAGCAGCACGAGCACGCCGTGCTTGCAGAAGCACTTGCCGGGTGGAGCGAAAAATACCCCGATGTCGAGGTCACCCACAGTGTTCAGCGCGGCGGCCCGATGCGCATTCTTCTGGAACACTCCGCCGAGGCGCGAATGGTCGCCGTAGGAAGCCACGGCCGCAATCCGTTCATGGCCTCCGTGGTGGGCTCTACGAGTCAGGCACTCATTCACCGCGCGTGGTGCCCGGTGTTGATCTGCAGAGAGGGCTGACACATCACCGACGATGACACTGCTACAGCTTCACGACAGCGCCATCTCCGGGAGTTGGGGAACCCGGGTCGCACGGGCATACACCGTCTCGCCCGCTTTGAGGCCCAGGGCTTCGCTGTCACCGCGGGTCACTTGCGCAGAGAACAACTCCCCCGTCGCAGCATTCACCAGGTCCACCCGCACCTCGAATCCGAGATGCACCACGCGCTGTACGGTGGCTCGGGTGATGCCGAGCGTTTCGGCTGTTCCTGATTCCTGCGCCAACGCCAAGCTCGAATCCCGGCCGAGCCGAATATCGTGCGGCCGCACCAGCTGCCCGTTCAGCTTGGCGACGGGACCGAGAAACGACATCACGAAGCCGTTCGCCGGGCGGTCGTAAAGGTCTTCGGGCACGCCGACCTGCTCGATCCGCCCCTTGTTCAGTACGGCGATCCGGTCGGCGACGTCGAGTGCCTCTTCCTGATCGTGCGTCACCAAGACCGTCGTGACGTGCACTTCGTCGTGCAGACGCCGCAACCAGGTGCGCAGGTCTGTACGCACCTTGGCGTCGAGAGCTCCGAACGGTTCGTCCAGAAGGAGAACCTGCGGATCGACCGCGAGCGCGCGTGCCAAAGCCATCCGCTGACGTTGACCGCCGGACAACTGTGCCGGGTACCGGTGCTGAAATCCGTCCAAACCGACGATCTCGAGCAGCTCGTCCACGCGCGTAGCGATCTCGGACTTGGGGCGCTTACGAATCTTCAATCCGAATGCGACGTTGCCGCGAACCGTCATGTGTTTGAACGCCGCGTAGTGCTGAAAGACGAAACCGATGTCCCGTTTCTGCGGTGAAACGCCGGTGACGTCCTTCCCGCCGATCGTGACGATCCCGGAATCGAGCCCCTCGAGGCCGGCGATAGCGCGGAGCAATGTCGACTTTCCCGAACCACTAGGACCTAGCAGAGCGGTCAGACTGCCCGCCGGAATGTCGATCGTCACGCCGTCGAGGGCCGCGAAGTCCCCGTAGTTCTTGCGCGCGCCGGTGACCGTGATCATGTCGTGCCCCTCTTTCGGTCGAGCAGAGTCATCAGCAGCAGAGCGACAAGCGCGATCCCCATGAGCAGCGTTGCCGCACAGTATGCGCCGAACGTGTTGTGGTCGTCGATGTACCGCGCGTGCACCAGGAGAGTCAGAGTCTGGGATACGCCCGGAAATCCGGAGGACACCATGATCACTGCCCCGAACTCGCCGAGTGCACGGGCAATCGTGAGAACCACCCCGTATGTGAGACCCCACCTGATCGCCGGCAGAGTCACGAGCCAGAAAGTCTGCAATTTGGTTGCCCCGAGTGTCGCGGCCGCCTGTTCTTGCTCGTCACCGATTTCGTGCAGGACGGGTTCGACCTCTCGGACAACGAACGGCAATGTCACGAATATCGTGGCCAGCACCATCCCCGGCAGGCCGAATATCACCTTGAAGCCGAGGGATTCGATCCCGCCGAACCATCCGTGCACTCCCCACAACAGGATGAGCGAGACACCCACGATGATCGGTGACACTGCGAACGGCAGATCGACCATCGCCTGAAGAACCCCACGCCCGCGGAATCGGCCGCGCACCAGCGCCAGCGCCGTCACGACACCGAACACCACATTGATCGGGACGACGATCGCAACGATGAGCAATGAGAGGTTCAGCGCGGAAATGGCTGCGGGCGTGCTGATCCAACCGAAGAACGTACCGATACCGTGCTCGAACGCACGATAGAGAATCATCAGAATCGGAACGAAGACCAGTCCGAACAGGTACAGCAGGGCAGCGGTGCGCAGCCCGAGCCTGACCGGCGTCGACGTCTTCACGCGGCCTGCTCCTGTCGCCTCTGGTTGCGCCCCGCGAGGATCCGTAATACGAAGAGCACCACAAAGGCGATCGCAAGGAGCGTCACCGAGACGGCGGCTGCGTTCACCTGTCGGTCGATCTCGATCTGCTGCTGAATGTATTGCGACGCAACCTGGGTTTCGCCGGGAATGTTTCCGCCGATGAGCACCACGGAACCGTATTCTCCGATTGCCCGGGCGAACGCCAGCCCTGCACCACCGAAGATCGCCGGCGCCAACGTGGGCAGGACGACCCGTCGAAAAATCGTCAAATTGTTCGCACCGAGCGACGCAGCCGCTTCCTCCACATCCAGGTCGAGTTCGATCAGTACCGGCTGAACGGACCGCACGACGAAGGGCAGCGTCACGAAGGCGAGCGCCACGACCAGCCCGGGCTGCGTTGCGTTGAGGTGAATGTCGATCGGACTGTCGGGACCGTACAGCGACAACAACACAATGCTCGCCACAATGGTGGGCAACGCGAACGGGAGGTCGATCAACGCGTTGACGATCCGTTTGCCGGGAAAGTCGTCGCGCACCAGGACCCAGGCGATGAGTGTGCCCATCACGACATTGATCAGCGCCACGACAGCGGAAACCAGTACGGTCACCTGCAAGGTAGCCAACGCGGCCGGCTCGGTCACAGCGTCGACGAACCCGCCGATCCCGTCATCGAGCGAGGCCACCGTCAACGCGGCCAGAGGCAGCAACACGATCACACTCAGCCAGAGGGTCACGATTCCGATGCCGATCGGCCCCACGGCCCCGGTGACATTCGTCAACCGCGAGCGACCACCGGCAGGCACTGTCGATGTCATGGCGGCATCACCTGGTTGCGTCACCGTAGATCCTCGCGATCGCGCCCACATCCTGCTGGAACAGATCGGCGTCGACAGTCGGCCAGCCCCCGAGGTCGTCGATCGTGTACAGCTGCTCCGGCTCGGGGAACTTGTCCGCGAACTCCTTCGCGACCCCGGGATCGACCGGGCGGAATCCTGCCTCGGCCCACAAGCGTTGTGCCTCCGTCGTGTAGAGGAAGTCTTGGAAGGCGCTGGCCTTGTCGAGGTGAGGACTGTTCTGAATCACCGCCACCGAATTCTCGATGTCGAACGTTGTCGGCGGCGTGACGTGCTCCACGGGTTCGCCCTCTGCTTCGATGAACAGGGCTTCGTTCTCGTAGCTGAGCAGCGCGTCGCCTGCCCCCTGTAGGAATGCCTCCGTCGCCTCACGCCCCGACTTCGGCTGAATCCGGACATGCTCGTCGATCAACTGCTCCACGTAATCGAGCCCTGCCTGTGGGTTCCGGCCGCCATCACTCTTGGCTGCATACGGCGCCAAGAGATTCCATTTGGCCGAGCCCGAACTGAAGGGGTTCGGCGTGACCACCTCGATCCCCGGTCTCAGGAGATCATCCCAGTCGCGAATTCCCTTCGGGTTACCCTCCCGCACCACGATCGTGACGACAGATCCGAACGGGGCGCCGCCGTAGGCGTCCTCGTTCCAGTCCTCCGCAACGAGCCCTGCATCCACCAACCGGGTCATGTCGGGCTTCACGGAAAAGCTGACGAGATCTGCCGGCGCGCCGTCCTTCGTCTTGCGTGACTGGTCCCCCGATGCCCCGTACGACTGATGAAACTCGACGTCCTCGCCTGCTTCGGTCTCCTGGAACGCCGGGATCACCTTCTCGAACCCGACTTTGGCCACCGCGTAGGCATACAGGTTGACCGTTCCGGCTTCACCGCCCGAGTCCGGCTCGGCACCCGGAACATCACTCGAACCACCGCTGCACGCACTCACCGTCATCGCGGTCACCGCAGCCAGTACGGCGAGCACCAGACGGGAGCGTCGTCTCATGTCGAGCAACCTTTCGGATGGGGCCACGCGCGCAGCCGTCGGATGGATGGGAATCGAACGATCAACTGATCGAACGGCATTCGTTCGTCAATCGAAGGCCGGATCAGCCCACCGAAAGGGCTATCGGTAACAGGCGATATCGGCGACTGCCGACACGCCGACTGCAATCAACGCCAACTCGTGGCGGACCTGGTGGGCGGCAGTATCGGGCACGGAGCCGACTTTATCAGGTGGTCGGCGCGCCACCCGAAACGACGTCAGAGTGTCAACAGCCATGCGACGACGACGAGGATCAGCAGTGCGATCAGCGCCAGTGTGACTCGTGAACGCGGCATCTATGGATCCTCCGATTTCGACGTGTCTCTGCGTAGCAGGACGAAGACCGCGGCAAGCCCGCGATCGAGTAGCCGCGCGACGGCGGCACACAGCGGGACGAGGACGAGCAGCACCAAGACCACCTGCGGTACGAACGGGAGTCCGACAACCCACAGCTCGAAGCTGTCCCACCACCCGGCCGCGCGTTCCATTCGCCCAGCTTAACGTCCGGGCACACCGGTACGCCTAGCCGGTGCGCGGCGACCGACGACGTGGGTGAGTGCGCAACCGTGCAAGCATCTCGTCCGCCTGATCGGCAATGCCGCGGACCACATCTGCCGCGGGAACCGATTCGTGAACCAACCCTGCCGCCTCGCCCGCGTAGACCACTCCGATGCGCGGATCTGTCGGATCATAGGCATCGGCCAGCGTGCTCTCTTCCGCGTCGGTCCCGTGCCAGCGGGCGGTGAAGTCGTTGGTCAACGCCCGACCGCCCCACCGCTGCGGCCACGGCTGGCTTCGGGCGCGGTCGAAGATTGCGGTGTACACGGTATCCGCACTCCCTGCGGATACCACGCGATCACGGGCGTAGTCGGGACCGATCGTTTCCGGGCTTGCCAGCAATGCCGTCCCGATCAAGGCTCCTTCGGCCCCTGCCGCGAGCACGGCTGCCAGTCCCCGGCCGGTGGCGATACCACCTGCAGCGAGCACTGGAAGGCTTGTCGACTCCAACACCTCCTGAAGCAGCGCAAGTGTGCCGATCCGACCCGTGTGGCCACCTGCTTCACCGCCCTGTGCCACCACCACGTCGACGCCGGCCGCCTCCACCACGCGGAGGTCGTCCACCGAGTTGATCTGTGACATGACCAAGGCACCTGCCTCGTGCGCACGAGGCACGTACGGGGCGGGGTCACCGAACGACAACGAGATCAACGGCGGCCGATGTTCCAGTGCGGCATCGAGCAGCGAATCGTCGTCGTCCAACGCCCACGTCATCAAGCCGATTCCGAACGTGTCACCGCCGATCTCGCGTGCCGTGGCCACTTCGTTTGCAATCCATTCCGGCGTGGCATACCGCGCCGCACCGAGTAGACCTATTCCGCCGGCTTTCGACACTTCACCGGTCAACGCACCACCGGCCCGGCCTCCCATCGGCGCGCCGACGATCGGATGATCGATCCCCAGAGTTCGAGTGAGCCACGTATCGATTGCCACGGTGTCAGTCCTCTCGCACGCTACTTCTTCGACTTCTCCTGTGCCGTGTCGGACGACAGCGCAGCCACGAAGGCTTCCTGCGGAATGTCGACTCGTCCGATCGTCTTCATCCGCTTCTTGCCCTCCTTCTGCTTCTCGAGCAGTTTGCGCTTACGGCTGATGTCACCGCCGTAGCACTTCGCGAGCACGTCCTTGCGGATCGCCCGAATGTTCTCACGCGAGATGATCTTCGACCCGATGGCAGCCTGAATCGGCACCTCGAACTGTTGACGCGGAATCAACTCCCGCAGTTTGGTTGTCATCTTGCCGCCGTATGCGCCGGCCGCGTTGCGATGCACAATCGACGAGAAGGCGTCGACAGCCTCACCCTGCAACAGGATGTCGACCTTCACCAGGTCTGCCTGCTGTTCACCGGACTCCTCGTAGTCGAGGCTCGCGTATCCCTTGGTACGAGACTTCAGGGCATCGAAGAAATCGAACATGATCTCGCCCATGGGGATCTCGTAGCGCAGTTCCACGCGACTCTCGGAGAGGTAGTCCATTCCCCCGAGCTCGCCGCGGCGGCCCTGACACAACTCCATGATGGCCCCGATGAACTCGCTCGGGGCGATCACCGTGCATTTGACCATCGGTTCGTACACCTCACGTACCTTGCCTTCCGGCCAGTACGACGGGTTCGTCACCGTATGTTCGACCCCGTCCTCCATCACGACGCGGTACACGACGTTGGGTGATGTCGAGATCAGGTCGAGGCCGAATTCGCGCTCGAGCCGGTCACGGGTGATCTCCATGTGCAGCAGCCCCAGGAATCCGCAGCGGAACCCGAACCCGAGAGCCACGGATGTCTCGGGCTCGTATGCGAGCGCGGCATCGTTCAGGAGAAGCTTGTCGAGCGCATCACGCAGTACCGGGTAGTCGGATCCATCGAGCGGATACAGACCGGAGTACACCATCGGTTTCGGATCGCGGTATCCCACCAACGGATCGGACGCGCCGCCGCGGGCTGACGTCACGGTGTCACCGACGCGAGACTGACGGACGTCCTTCACACCGGTGATCAGGTAGCCCACCTCGCCGACCCCGAGACCGGCGCTGGCCTTCGGTTCGGGCGAGATGATTCCGACCTCGATCAGGTTGTGAGTGGCACCGGTGGACATCATGGTGATCTTCTCGCGTGGCGATATGCGGCCGTCCACGACACGGACGTACGTGACCACGCCGCGATACGCATCGTAGACAGAGTCGAAGATCATCGCCCGCGCAGGACCATCCGCGTTTCCGACCGGGGCCGGCACCTGCTTGATCACCTCGTCGAGCAACTCGGCGACACCGACACCGGTTTTACCGGACACCCGCAACACATCACCCGGTTCGCAACCGATGATGTGCGCGATCTCTTCCGCGTACCGATCCGGATCAGCGGCGGGGAGGTCGATCTTGTTGAGCACCGGGATGATGGTGAGGTCCTTCTCCATCGCCAGATACAGATTGGCCAGCGTCTGCGCCTCGATACCCTGCGCCGCGTCGACCAGCAAAATCGCACCCTCGCACGCCTCGAGCGCCCGCGACACCTCATAGGTGAAGTCGACGTGCCCGGGAGTGTCGATGAGGTGCATGACGAAGTCTTCGCCGTCGACCGTCCACGGCAGCCGAACGTTCTGCGCCTTGATGGTGATGCCGCGCTCACGCTCGATGTCCATACGGTCCAGGTACTGCGCGCGCATCTGCCGTTCCTCGACCACACCGGTCAGCTGAAGCATGCGGTCGGCCAACGTCGACTTGCCGTGGTCGATGTGGGCGATGATGCAGAAGTTCCGGATCTGCGCAGGATCCGTGAACGTCTTGTCTGCAAAGCTGCTGATGGGGAACCCCTAACCTGGACCGGCACCGACCCGAATTCGGGCCAACTGTCACACCACAGGATATCCAAGGTGGACCGTGTGACCACAGGGCACCCTGGCGAGCGAATCAAATACCCAATTCATCCACGATCATCTCGGCAACGGCCTGCATTCCCTGCTCGTTGAAGTGACCCGGTTGCGCCCAGGATGTGGGGACCAACCCCTCGAACCACTTGTCCTCCGGGGCAGCGCACGGGTCGTGATCACCTTCGACGGTGGCGGCACCGATGTCGATGTAGTGCACGCCGTACTTCTCGGCCGCATCCACATACACCTGATTGAACCGTTCGAAGTAGGTGACCAGCCACTTCGCATCCTCGTCCGAGTAGGGCAACGAGGGCCAACAGCCCCGGTTACCGACCGCACCGCCGTGACCGACGATCACGATCTCCGCGTTGGGAGCCTTGTCGACGATCGCGCCGATCACACGGTCGATCTTCGGTGCGACCTTCGCGATCCCTTCGACGACCTTCTGTTCCACCTCGGGATTGCTGCGGCAGCGGCGATCCATACCGGGCAACGGAATGGCGCAGCTCTCCCGCGTGATGACGACATGGTTGGAATCGACACCGCCGATACTGATGGTCACGAGATCGGTATCGGCATCCACAACGTCGAGTTGTGGAGGCGCCGTCGTGGTCCCCATCCGCTGCGGGGTGTCGATCACATGCTTGACCTGGGCCGCGATGCAGGAAACGTCGGTGAATTCCGAAGCACCGATCCGACGGGCCAGCTTGGATGCGTAGTTCTCGTCCGAGCGCATGCAGAAGTCCTCGTGGGAGGTCGGGTCGATGAACGGGCCGGCAGCGCGCGAATCACCGAGAGCGACGTACGTCAGCCCGGTGCCGGTCGCCTCACTCTCGGTCGGCCCCGCCACGGCCACGGTGCCTGCACTCCCCCACAGCACCAAACCCGAAACTGCCACTGCAGCCGCCCTCACTACGAAACGCTTCGCCATCTCACCCACTCCACACTCGGTCGGCCCGCCCATCGCGCCGCCCGGCAAATCATGCCGTATTCGCGGTCGATGCTCACCCGCTAGGCTCGGGAACCATGGCAGGTGCGTGGAGCAGCATAGGCAGAGACCTCGGCAGGTTCGCGGTGTCGCGAGGGCCGCAACTGCTTCGTCGATTGCAACGGTCAGGGGTACTCGAGCTGGCCGGCAGAGCACTGACCGGCTCGGAGTCCGGTGCGCCGGCGACCACACCCGGTCGCCCGGTGGCGTCCACCTTCGTCCCGACGGCGCAGCGCGCCCGGCGTATCGAATACTCGCCGCAACTGGACGGCCAGGCAGATCCCGGAGAAATCGTGTGGACCTGGGTCGCATACGAGGACGACCCCACACAAGGCAAGGATCGCCCCGTCCTCGTCGTCGGCCGTGACGGCCACACCCTCCTCGGCTTGATGCTGTCGTCGTAAAGCAAACGCGACGGTCATCCCGATTGGCTCCCCATCGGGTCCGGCAGTTGGGATGCAGAAGGGCGCCCGAGTTGGCTACGCCTCGATCGCATCCTCGATGTTCCCGAAGCCGGCATCCGCCGCGAGGGCGCCATCATGGAGCCCAGCAGGTTCGATGTCGTCGCACAGCGTCTACGCAACGACTTCAGCTGGAGTTGACGCTTATCGCTGCGCCAGGTCCGCGGCTACCATCTCGGCGATCGCGGTCATGGCCAATTCGTTCGGGTGCGCCGGCTCTGCGGACGCTTGCGGGATGATCCCTTCGAACCACCGCTCCCCGGTAGGCGCACATGCATCGTGACCGCCTTCCACCGCAGCCTTCGCGATGTCGACGTAGTGCACTCCGTACTTTTCCGCAGCCTCGACGTAGATCTGGTTGAACCGTTCGAAGTAGTCGTGCAACCACACGACGTCCTCCTCCGACACCGGCATGATCGGCCAGCAACTGCGTAGCCCGACCGATCCACCGTGCCCGATGATGTACACCTGCGCGTCAGGTGCCTTGTCGACGATGGCTGCCACGGTGGCGTCCACCTCTGCCCGCATCTTGTCGATGCCCTCCACCGCAAGCCGCTCGGCTACGGGGTTGTTGCGGCATCCGGAATCGAGTCCGGGTGCCGGAATCGCGCACCGCACCGACACCGGCATGTGGTTCGAGCCACCGCCGCCGATGCTCAGTGTCACCAGTTCGGTATCCGGATCGAGCGCCTCGATCTGCGGGGGAGCAAAGCCGGTCCCCACGAACTGCGGGGTGTCGATGACGTGCTTCGGCTTGGCTGCAGCGCAGGTCACGTCCGTGAAGGTGCTGGCGTCGACCAGTTTCGCGAGTTGCGCCGGATAATTCTTGTCGGCAGAACGCAAACAGAAGCTACGGTGCGACGGCGCGTTGACGAACGGCCCCGACGCGCGCGAATCCCCGAGCGCAACGTAGGTGGGGCCGTCCCCCGTCTCGTCTGCCGCAGCGACAGCGCCGGACGACAGCACAGCGGTGAAAGCGACGCACACCGCTGCCGTTGCAGCGAACAACCGATTCTTCGTCACACCAACCACCAATCCGTACCACTGTGGCCACGTACGTCGATGGCCGTCGACGCCTCATCATGCCGCATGTTCGGCAGACGGTCGCTGCAGGCGTGAGGTCCGACTCCGCGAGCGGTCGAACCGGCCAACCTTGCCGCCTGCGAACACCAACCTTGTCGCCTGCGAAGACCGGTCCGCGACCCTGTGGACGATCCACGGTTTGGGATCGGGCCCCCAACACTGGTAACCTCGTCTGTCGGTGCGTGTGCACCCACAGCTTTCTCGACCGAAACCAGCTAAAGACGACAGGATTTTACGCGTGGCCAACATCAAGTCCCAGGTGAAGCGGATCCGTACCAACGAGGCAGCTCGACTGCGCAACCAGTCGGTGAAGTCCTCGCTGCGCACGGCGATCCGCTCGTTCCGCGAGGCTGCGGCGGCCGGTGACAAGGACAAGGCCAACGAGCTCCTCGTCGCTACCAGCCGCAAGCTCGACAAGGCAGCCAGCAAGGGCGTCATTCACGCCAACCAGGCTGCAAACAAGAAGTCCGCACTTGCGCAGGCCGTCAACAAGATCTGACGACCTCTTCATCGCGGAAGAGCCGCCGATCCCTCGTGGATCGGCGGCTCTTTGCTGTCAGCGCGGGACCCGTCCGAACGAACCACTCACCGGTGTAGGAGTGACACCCTGCGAACAGCCGCCTCCACGGCGTAATCGGCGTCGGCGGCCGCGCCCTTGACATCGGCATTGAGCGCCGCGACGACGCGTAGTGCTTCCCCGACGGTGGCCGGTGTCCATCCGCCGACGAGTGCCTGCGTCTTCTTGATTTTCCACGGTGGCATTCCGAGCTCCGAGGCCATCCGGAACGGATCGGCCCGTGCCACCGGCGCGACACGGGCGATCGCGTGCACAGCGTCCGCCAGAGCATCGGCCAAGAGCACGTGGGGTACTCCACGGAGCATCGCCCAGCGCAACGCCTCGAGAGCTCCGGCACTGTCACCCGCAACAGCCTTCTCCGCCACCTCGAAGCCCGTCACCTCAGCCTTGCCCGAGTAGTAGCGCTGGACCGCGGAAACGTCGACACGCCCTCCGGTGTCGGCAACCAACTGCGAACAAGCTGCCGCCAGCTCACGCAGATTCGAACCGACACTGTCCAGCACCGTCTGCACCACCTCCGGCGTGACCTGAACCCGGTGCGCACGAAACTCTGCCCGCACGAAGCCCACGAGTTCGCCCTGCTTCAGCTTGGTACACGGATGAACGGCGGCCCCCAGCTTCTCGAGCGAACCCGCGAGTGACTTCGCGCGTCCTCCACCCGAGTGCACGACAATCATCACGACACCATCGGGTGGATCCGCCGCAGCGTCCTGTACCAGCGCGACAGCATCCCTTCCTGCTTCGCCGGCCGCCTCGAGCACGACAATCCTGTCCTCGGCGAACAATGACGGGCTCAGCAGTTCCGCAAGTTCGGTCGGCGTGGCGTCGCCGGCCCGAAGCCGGGTGACCGGTATGTCGTCGTCCGATCCGCCACCCGCCCCGCGCACATCCGAAACGATCTTCGATACGGCACGTTCGACGAGAAACTCCTCGTCACCGAGCACGAGATGCAGCTGATCGACCTGAGCGGAATTCGGCACGGGACGATCGTGCCACGCCACACCGACGGGTACGCCGCAGGGCCGGGTTCATCCATCTCACCACAAGCCACACCGCTACCCCTGCACCAGTGAGAACAGCAACGGTGAGCACGGCTCCGTACATGCCGGACGGCACCGCCACCCCAGAACCAGGGAACCCGGAAGCCTTGTCCGCCACGGTGAGGAGCCACCACAGCGGTAACGTAACCGAGCGAGCGCCCCATTCTGCGACCGGAATCGACACCACTGCTACCAGTGCGGTGATGCCGCCGCACACGGTGATGATCGCCACCACGGGCGCCACCAGAATGTTCGCCGCAATCGATACGACACTCACAGTCCCTGCCATCGCCGCAACCAGAGGTGCCGTCACCACGAATGCCGCTGTCGCGACTGCCACGGTCTCTGCAACCGAACGAGGCCAACCACGTGCACGCAAACAGTCGGACCACACCGGTGCCATGACGACCAGGGCGAGTGTCGCCACCACCGACAACGCGAACCCGAAATCCACCGCCAGTTCCGGGTGCAGAAGCAACAACACGACGACGGAACCGGACAGTGCGGGTAGCGCCTGCCGCCTGCGCCCGGTGATCATCGCCAGAATCGTCACCGATCCCATCGCCGCTGCACGCACAACACTCGGTGACGGTCGTGCAATCACCACGAATGCCACCAACGCCAGTGCAGCAAGCACCGCGGCGGTACGTGGCCCCACCCCGACCGCCGACACGACAAGGAGCACTGCCCCGAGGACGATCGACACGTTGGCACCCGACACCGCGGTCAGATGTGTCAGGCCCGCAGCGCGGAATGCGTCCTTGACCTCACCATCGAGCCCTGATGTGTCACCGACAACCAGCCCGGGCAGCAGCCCCGCCTGATCCGGCGGCAATGCCCGCTCCGCCGCCATCGCGAAGCGCCCCCGTATGGTCGCCGCCCACCGCTGATACCAGGACACCGAGCCCACCTCTTGCGGCGCACCATCGGTGTACGCGACCGCAACGGTGAGATCGGGCCGACGGGGAACGTCGAACTTCGCCCGGAACCGAACCTTCTGGCCAGGAAGAAGCTCCGACCACCCCTCGGCCGGCGCGAGCACCGTCACCGCTCCCCCGACCCGAATATTCCGATTGTCGATACGCACTTCCTCCACACGCACCTGCACACGAACCTGCTGCCATCCGCCGGCACCGGACGACCGGAGTGCAGTCGGGTCCTCGGCAATAGACGCGCGTACCGCGGCCGAAGACCGTTCGGATGCAACGACACCGAGTGGATGAGCCTCCACCGCCGCGACCTGCCATCCGATTCCGCAACATGTCAGCGCGCCGAACAGCAGCACCGACGCCCCGGAGAACACCGCCGCAGATCTGGTCCTGCTCCAGAGCGCGAGAAGCACCGCGAACAGCGTCAGCATCACCACTGCTCCGATCGATGCCACCCGGGAACCAGCCAGAATCCCGAGCAACGTTGCACCCCAACAGATGACCGCGAACGGAACCAACCGGGCATCCAGAACGCTCCCGGTCTCGCCGGTCACACCGCGACCTTGCACACCGGTCACACCGCAACCAGCGACCGCAGCTTTCCCAGTCGAGCCGGACCGATCCCGTCGACCTCCCCGAGTTGATCCACGGACACGAACTTTCCGTTGGCGGTACGCCACGCGACGATGGCAGCGGCCGTCACGGGTCCGACACCGGGCAACGTTTCGAGGGTGCTCGCGTCGGCAGAATTCAGATTCACCATCTGCGGCGTCGCTCCCGCATCACCGTCTGCACCTCGACGACCGGCAGGCCCATCAGAGACCGGCGGCTCCCCGGTTTCGGCACCGACAACCACCTGATCACCATCCGACAGCGGCTGAGCCAAGTTCAGACTCAGGGTGTCGCCGCCCGCTCTGGCACCGCCAGCCGCCGCCAGCGCGTCGGCGACCCGGGCCCCGTCCGGCAACTCGACGAGGCCTGGGACGTGCACGAGGCCCACGACGCTGACAACCAGCATCGGAGGCGCGGAGGGCGAATCGCTCACGTCGAGGACGCTGGTTGGCGGCGGAGCGACAACCGCCTCCACCTCTTCGACCGACGGAAGCGGTGGCACGGCATGCGCAACAGGACGATCGCGCCACACGGAGAAACCCACCACCGCCAACGCGATCGCGCCGACCAGAACCAGGGTCGCAGCGCCGTGCCGTTCGGGGTCGAACCGGACCGCGCGCCAACGGTCGGGCAGCCAGGACGGAGCTCTAGAGGCCGGCGTGTCCAGTCGCGGCCAGTCCGCTGTGTCGAACACTTCGACGAATCGGTCGTCGTCGAGGTCCGTCGACCGTTCCCTGCGGCCGATCGTCGTCAAGCGGTCTCGTCCGTCGGCGTACTGCTTCGCGCTCTCCCCCATACCGACGACTCTACGAGGGGCCCGGGCCCGTCCCCCTGCTCCTGCGACGGTCCGACATCAACCTGTGGACGAATCTCCACCTGTGGAAGATTCCGGTTCCTGCTGGGACGAATCAGGTGACGGCGACGACTCCGGCGATTGCCGGTCGCGAGTGCTGATCACGGCACCTACGGCTCCCGGTCCGACGTGCGCACCCAGCACAGCACTGAACTCGGTGACATGGATCTCGTCGATCTGCGGAAGCTTCTCTGCCAGTCGACGTGCGATGTCTTCGGCGACATCGGCTGCGTCCATGTGATGAACGGCGAGCGCTACCGGGGCATTCCCAGCACGTGCTACCACAAGGTCCACGAGGCGGGCGCGAGCCTTCGTCGATGTCCGCGTCTTCTCCTTCAGGAGCAGCTTCCCGTCCCGGACGTGCAGAACCGGCTTCATCGACAGGGCGGTGCCGAGAAGCGCCGCCGCTGCGCCGATTCGTCCGCCCTTCCGCAGTTGATCGAGACGCTCGACGACGATGTACGCACGGACGCGCGTCGCTGCGTCCACCGCACGCTCGTAGACGGCGTCGAGGCTCGCTCCCTCGCGTGCCGCTCGGGCGGCCTCGAGGACCGGGAACCCGACACCCATTCCGGCCGATCGGGAGTCGACGACTCGAACCTCGCCACTGCAGTCGTCGGCGGCCGCGCGAGCCGCGTCCCAGGTCGCCGAGAGGTCGCGCGAAAGGTGTACTGCGAGAACTCCGTCGCCACCACTACGTGCGAGAGCTTCACCGAAAGCATCGCGCATCGTCGCCGGCGAGGCGCCCGAAGTCGACACGTGTCCCGCATCGAGGTCGATGTCGTCGATTCCGTCGCGATAATCGTGTCCGCCGACGAGGACGTGCAGTGGCACCACGACGATCCCGTAGTCCTCGACGAGATCGGCGGGGATGCATGCCGACGAATCGGTGACGATCACTACCGGCACTGTCAGAGCCCCCCATCCGTAACCATCCGACCGAAAGCACTGCGGTCGGATGCCCCGCTGCCCCGGATCGTGCGAACCATCGCCTCGGCAACCTGCACGTGCGCGTCCCACCCCCAATGGATTCCGTCCGGGTTTGCATCGCCGGACTCGATGTTGTCGCGCACAGCTTCCCCCAGGTCCACGAGTGGAACGTCGTTGCCTTCTGCCCACTCCGTGATGGCGGAGACCGCTGCCGGGCGGCCGGTATGCACTCCGCCGTAGGCCTGACTTCGGTGCACGGAAGGCAAGGTGCCGATCACCGGCAGGCCGGGACGCATGTACGCAAGAGCCGCACGAGAACTCTCCAGGTATTCGATGCTGAGCCGAGGTGGCAGGGCGACCGGCCAGCCCACCGGTGCAAGTCGCGGCTGTAGCCATTGGTATCCGGCGCGCACGATGCGGCGCACCACGGGTGGCCGGATGTAGCGCAACTGCTCCCGGAGCGCGGTCGGCAGAGGCGACGGCAACGAGTCCATCCCCCCCACAGCGAACACGACGGCAGCGGCGCGCGGCACGGCGGACCACACTCGTGGATCCTGCGTCAGAGCCCACCACACGTCTCGGCTCGTCCACCCGATTCGAGCAACCAACTCGACGTCCCAACCGAGTTCCCGCCCAACAAGATTCGGCCAGATCTGGGGATGGTTCGACGGCAACCCACCCTCGGGACCGTAGTAGGCGAGCGAATCCGCCAGGACCAGGAGAACCGGCCTCTCCGACTTCGGCGCCGGTGTGCTGTCAGAGGACGTCATGAGCCACCTTCGCGGAAGCGTTCCAGACGTCGAGACGCCAGCGCTCGGCCCCCGCCCCATAGGCGCTGAGCTGAACCCACCTCACGTTTCCGAGACCACCGAGCACCGGCCATCGCTCGACTGGCAGATCGAGCAGTGTGGCAGTCAGTGCCGCTATCAGTCCGCCGTGCGCAACCAACAACACGGGATCGGTTTCCCAGGCGTCGAGTTTCGCCACCAGTTCGTCCACGACCGGCTTGCTTCGCTGAGCGACGTCGATACGGCTCTCACCGCCCGGCGGGGCCCACCTGGTATCGCCGCGCCACGCGACACGCGCTCCCGGGAACTGCTCGTCCACCTCCGCGTGGGTCATGCCCTGCCAATCCCCCAGGCAGGTCTCGCGCAGACGCTCGTCGACCTGCACCGACATTCCCACGCAATCCCCCACCGCGTTGGCGGTATCGAGCGCACGGCGCAGATCGGAAGATATGACGGCAATCGGTGACAACTCACCCATCACCTTTCCTGCGGCTTCGGCCTGAGCGCGTCCGAGGTCCGACAGTTCGGTGTCGAGTTGCCCCTGCATCCTCGCGTCGGCGTTGTATCGGGTCTGACCGTGCCGCAGCAAGACGAGTCGACGTACGCGCGGCACACTCACTGCCCGGGTTCGCCTTCGCCTGCGGAACTCTTCGTGGGGTGCTCGCCGATGCCCTCGACCTCGACAGTCGGGCAGTCCTTCCACAACCGTTCGAGGGCGTAGAAGTTGCGTTCGTCGTCGTGCTGCACGTGAATCACCACGTCGACGAAATCGAGTAGTGCCCAACGGCCCTCACGGGTACCTTCACGACGCACCGGCTTGTGCCCAGCTTCACGAAGGCGGTCCTCGATGTTCTCGACGACTGCGTTGACCTGACGTTCGTTGGGCGCGGACGCGATGACGAAGCAGTCCGTGATCACCAACTGTTCGGACACGTCGAGCACCATGACGTCGGATGCCAGCTTCTCGTCCGCCGCAAGGGCGGCGATCTTTGCCACCTCGATGGCCTCGGTGGTTGCGCTCACTCGAATTCTCCAGTTCTGCCGAGTTACGACTCAGTGGTGGTGTGGGGGTGATCATGTGACGGTGCAGCGCCCCCGGAACGATTCGGTTCGCTCGTCTGCTCGGATCTGCCGGGCGCCGGTTCCGACATCGTTGCAGCTCCATCCAGTCTTTGCGCGTCCTGCGGGCGGTACAGGTTTCTCTTCGAGATGTATTGAACGACACCGTCCGGCACCAGGTACCAGACCGGACGATCCTGCGACGCCCGCCTGCGGCACTCCGTGGACGAAATGGCCAGGGCAGGAATCTCGATCAGAACAACCGCGTCTTTCGGACGGTCGCCGAGGTGCTCCGCGAGATGCGCGGTGTCGAGATCGAATCCCGGACGGGACACTCCCACGAACTTCGCCAACGAGAAGAGCTCTTCCCAATCCTGCCAGGACAGAATGCTCGCCAGCGCATCCGCCCCCGTGATGAAGTACAGTTCGGCATCGCGATGTGTCGCTCGCAGATCGCGCAACGTGTCGACCGTGTAGGTCACTTTTTCGCGGTCCACGTCCACACGGCTGACCGAGAAGCGAGGATTGGACGCCGTGGCGATCACCGTCATGAGATACCGGTCCTCGGCGGGACTGACGTAGCGGCTTTCTTTCTGCCACGGTCGACCGGTGGGTACGAAAACGACCTCGTCCAGCCCGAATCGGTCGGCGACTTCACTGGCCGCAACCAGGTGGCCGTGATGAATCGGGTCGAAGGTGCCACCCATGACGCCCAGCCGACGTCTCCTGGTGACCTGGGTTCCGTGTTCCACGGGTGTCGAGTTTACGTGCTCACACCGGAAGCAATCCCGCGACCACCGCCGCCAGCTGCTGTGCCGATCGGCATTCGTGCATGCTGACGAGCTCGCGATACACGTGCGCGGCCGAGTCGCCGGTACCCCACTGCCCTACCGGTTCGGGGTTCAACCAATGGGCATGCCGCGCGACGGAGACGAGGTGGGCGAGCGCGGCGGTGTTCGGGTCCCGATAATTGTTGCGGGCATCGCCGAGGATCAGGAGCGAACTTCGGGCAGTGACGGAGTCCGCGAAACGCTCCGCGAAGACACCGAGCGCATGACCGTAATCGGAGTGCCCGTCGTATCCGACGAGTTCGGCCTCCCGAATCATCCTGGACATGGCGGTACCCAGATCCGATCCACTGTCGAAGAACCTGGTGACCTCGTCGGTGGTGTCGATGAAGGCGAACACCCGAACCCTCGAGAACTGTTCACGAAGGGCGTGGACCAGAAGGAGCGTGAAGTGGCTGAACCCCGCCACCGAACCGGAGACGTCACACAGGACCACGAGTTCGGGGCGCGCGGTTCTCGGCTTGCGATGCACGAGATCGATGGGCACGCCGCCGGTGGACATCGACTTGCGGAGGGTTCGGCGAAGGTCGATCGCTCCTGCCCTGCTGCGACTGCGCCGCACCGCAAGCCGACTGGCGAGCAGCCTGGCGAGGGGCGTCACATTTCGCCGAAGCGCCGTGAGTTCGGTGTCCGACGCACGCAGGAAATCGACCTCTTCCGCCAACTTCGGAACGCCGTACGTCGCTACCCGTTCCTTACCCAGGTGTTCTGCCGAGCGACGCCGGGTCTCCGAGGCGACCATCTTCCGGAAATCCGCGATCCTGTGCGCTGCGGTGCGTCGCGCGATCTCCGACTGGTGTTCGTCGACGAACGGCGCCACCGAATCGTCACCACCGCCACCTCCCAGAAGACCGTCCAGGATTTTCTTCAGCAGCGTATCCGGTGACACGTCCTTGAGCGCTTGGTACGCGGAGAACGACGGTCCGTTGGTCGACTCGTAACGGCCCAGTTCCTCCACCATTTGCGTGGTGAGCAGTTCGGTGAGTTCGATCGCTTCGGCGGATCCGTCGATCAACAATTCCGCGATGAGATCGCGCAGTACTTCTATGTCGACGTCACCGTTCTCGTCCCGAGGCAAGGAAGTATCGATCTTGCCACCCGAACGGACACCGATCGCCGGCGGAAACCACAGGTCGAACAATGCGTCGAACGTGCTGCGATGCGTCGGCCGCCGAAGTACGGCGCAGGCGAGGCCTTCGCGCAGAGCCTCGCGGTCCAGCAGATCGAGTACCGACATCACCTTGCCGGCGTCGACGGTTTCGGAAGGGCCGACAGAAATACCCCGGGCCCGCAGCGCTTCGACGAAGCCGACGAGGTGGCCGGCCAATCCGTGCGGAGCCGCCGGTCCGTGTGGTCGGAATCGCGGTGATCGTGATGACGCAGCCATGTCGGTGGTGCCTTCAGTTCAGGCGCAGTTCGGCGGCTGCGCGCTGCTGATCCGAACGATGCTTCAGCACCACACCCAGGGTGTCACGCACCGCGTCGGTGTCGAGCGTGTCATCGGTGAGCGTGTCGAGGCCGAGAGCGAGCACGGTGCGCCCCCAGTCGATTGTCTCTGCCACCGACGGGGTCTTCTTCAGCCCCATCGAACGCAACACCCGAATCGTGCGTACCAGCTGCTCGGCAATGCGCTCGGGCAACTCCGGAACACGGCTCGCCAGGATCCGGAGCTCGAGGTCGGCGTCCGGGAAATCCAGGTGCAAGAACAGGCAGCGACGTTTCAGCGCTTCGGACAGTTCCCTCGTGGCATTCGAGGTCAGCACCACGAACGGCTTCCGGTTGGCGGTGATCGTGCCCAACTCGGGAATCGTGACGGCGAAATCGCTGAGCACCTCGAGGAGCAGCCCCTCGATCTCGACGTCCGCCTTGTCCGTTTCGTCCACGAGCAACACTGTCGGTGCATCTCTGCGGATCGCCTTGAGCAGCGGGCGCGGAAGCAAGAATTCTTCGGAGAACACGTCGAGCTTCGTGGAGTCCCAATCGACTCCGCCACTTCCGCCTGCCTGAATACGCAGGATCTGCTTGGCGTGGTTCCACTCGTACAGCGCCCGCGCCTCGTCCACACCCTCGTAGCACTGCAACCGAACCAGTTCCGCATCGGTGGTCTGGGCGACGGCACGAGCCAACTCGGTCTTACCGACACCGGCCGGCCCCTCCACCAGCAGCGGCTTACCCAGCCGGTCGGCCAAGAACACTGCAGTGGCCGTCGCCTTGTCCGCCAGATATCCGGTCTTCGCCAGTTTGGTGACGACATCGTCGACGCTCGCGAAAAACGGCCGGGTTTCCGGAAGTGCTCGATCCACGCTTGCTCCTCTTGCTGTACTACTGCGTTGCTGTACTACTGTGCCGCTACCGGCGAGGGCCGACTGTCGCGTTACACGGGCCGAGTGTGACCGTCACCCCACACGATCCACTTCGTGGAGGTGAGTTCGGGTAGCCCCATCGGTCCGCGCGCATGCAGTTTCTGCGTCGATATTCCGATCTCGGCACCGAATCCGAACTGCTCGCCATCGGTGAACGCAGTCGACGCGTTCACCATGACTGCTGCCGCGTCGACTCGCGCCGTGAACTCGCGAGCCGCGGACAGGTCGGTGGTGACGATGGCTTCGGTGTGGCCGGTTCCGTACCGATCGATGTGCTCGACCGCTGCGTTCAGATCGTCCACGACTCGCAGCGCAATGTCGAGAGCGAGGTATTCCTCGGCCCAGTCCGCTTCGGTGGCGGGGACCGTGCCGGGCAGCTCACCGTGCACCGTCACGTCGTGCGCTGCGAGAGCCTCGAGAAGTTTCGGGACGGCGGTGTCGGCGATCGCCGCGTCCACCAACACCGTTTCCGCGGTGTTGCACACGCTCGGACGCCGAGTCTTGGCGTTGAGCACGATTCGCTGCGCCACCGCGGTGTCGGCCGACGAGTGCACGTATACGTGGCAGTTGCCGACTCCGGTTTCGATCGTCGGCACGGTCGCGTCTTCGACGACCGCTGCGATGAGGCCGGCGCCACCTCGCGGGATCACGACGTCGACGAGACCACGTGCCTGGATGAGATGTGTGACGCTGGACCGGTCGTGGCTGGGCAGCAATTGGACCGCATCCTCTGATAGCCCCTGCCCGGCCAATGCGCTACGCAGTACGGCCACGAGAGCCCGGTTCGACTCCGCGGCGGACGACGAACCCCTCAGCAACGCGGCGTTCCCGGACTTCAGGGCGAGCCCGAAGGCATCGACGGTGACGTTGGGACGCGCCTCGTACACCATGCCGACGACACCGAGAGGTACTCGTTGCTGTCGCAGTTCCAGTCCGTTCGGCAACGTGGAACCCCGAAGAACCTCCCCGATCGGATCGGGCAGTTCCGCGACCTGAAGCAGTCCGGAGGCAATACCCGCGACCCGCTCCGATGTGAGGCGTAGCCGGTCGAGCAGCGATCCCTCGGTCCCTGCTGCTCGCGCAGCATCGATGTCCTTCTCGTTCGCCGCGAGGATGTCGGCCTCGTTCGCCGAAATCGCGTCGGCGGCGGCACTGAGCGCGGCGTTCTTCTGCGCGGTCGTGAGCAGCGCGAGCGACCTGGCAGCGACGCGCGCCCTTCGAGCCGCCGCATGTACGGCTTCGCGCGTGTCGTCTCCTGTCGAGCTCACGCTCGCCTGGATGTCGGGAGTGGACGGCTCGGGAGTGGACGACTCGGGAGTGGACGGCTCGGGAGTGGACGACTCGGGAGTGGACGACAAGGACACGGAAGTCATGGTCACAGCCTATCTGCGGCCGCAATCGACGCCACCGCAGCATCAGCCGCATTCAGCGCTTCCAAGAGTTCGACCACTTCCTTTGTTACGGTAACGGACTCGACGGAGGGCGTCGGGAGCACCAAGCCCGACACCCACATCGCGGACCGGGTAACGAAAAGATGCGTGCATCGGGTACGTGCCCCGTTCCGTCGATGACCGCGCTGGGGAGCGCACAACCTATGAATGCACCAGATCAATCGATCACCGCTGAAGAGATTGCCCATTCTCCCGACGTCACAGTCACCGACGAACGTGCCGTCAACCGCGCAGTCAAAGCGACCATGCTCGGTAACGCGATGGAGTGGTTCGACTTCGGTATCTACGCGTACTTGGCGACCACGATCGGCAAGGTCTTCTTCCCGGATGTCGACGGCACGGCCCAGCTCCTTTCCACGTTCGCCATCTTCGCCGCCGCATTCCTCGTTCGGCCGCTCGGCGGACTGTTCTTCGGCCCCCTCGGTGACCGGATCGGTCGTAAGAAGGTTCTCGCGACGACCATCATCATGATGGCGGGCAGCACGTTCCTGATCGGGCTGATTCCGAGCTACGGGTCGATCGGCATTGCTGCTCCGATCCTGCTGGTGGTCCTGCGCCTGATCCAGGGATTCTCGACGGGTGGCGAGTACGGCGGCGCGGCCACCTTCGTCGCCGAGTACGCCCCCGACAAGCGTCGCGGCTATTTCGCCAGCTTTCTCGAATTCGGCACGCTCGCCGGCTACGCCGCGGCGGCGGCGCTCGTCACCGTCATCAGCACGGTTGCCAGTGAGGAAACTTTGGTGGACTGGGCATGGCGTATCCCATTTCTTGTCGCCGGCCCCCTCGGCCTGATCGGCCTGTATCTTCGTCTGAAGCTCGAGGAAACCCCCGCCTTCCAACAGATGGAGCAGGCTGAAGCGAATTCGGCGGCTTCGGAATCGGCCGGCAAGAAGCTCCGGGAAACTCTCCTGGAGAACTGGCGCCCTCTGGTGCTGTGCATCATGCTCGTCGCCACCTACAACATCGCGCACTACGGTCTGCTCAGCTACATGCCGACCTACCTCAGCAACACGCTCGGGTACGACGAATCACACGGACTCGTGCTCATGATCATCGTGATGGTGCTGATGATGCTGGCCATCACGTTCGTCGGGAAGTACTCGGACAAGGTGGGCCGTAAGCCACTCTTGCTGGGGGGATTCGTCGGGTTCTTCCTGTTGTCACTACCGGCCTATCTACTCATCGGCATGGGCAGCTACGTGACGATTTTCCTCGGCCTCACCGTGCTGGGCGGACTACTTCTCCTGTTCGTCGGTGTGTTCCCGTCCGTGTTGCCCGCCCTGTTCCCGACAGGCATCCGCTACAGCGGGCTCGCCATCGGCTACAACCTGGCGGTGTCGATCTTCGGAGGTACGACACCGCTGATCCTCACGGCACTCGGTGATGCCACCGACAGCGATCTCGTTGCCCCCGGATACATGATGGTCGCGGCGGTGATCGGTACCGTCACCGTCCTGCTGATTCCGGAAACGGCACGCAAGCCACTCGACGGATCGCCACCGTCCGTGGCGACCGAGAAGGAAGCACGGCGCATTATCGAGCGCAGCCGTGTCCTGAACGCCGAGAAGGAGCGCTCGCAACGCGGAGACGACATCCGAGTCCAGTGACCGGAGACCAACCGATAGAGCTAGCCTCGGCTCATGCCCGAATCCGCAGGCACTCCGGCGAACGACCCACGCGTCGTCGTGGTCGGCAGTATCAACATGGACCTGACGACTGCGACGGCTCGTTTACCGGAACGGGGCGAAACGCTGCTCGGTGAATCCTTTGCCGCGAGGCCGGGCGGGAAGGGCGCGAATCAGGCCGTAGCAGCGGCGCAGGCGAACGCCACGGTCGATTTCGTGGGCGCGGTCGGGTCGGACCCGTTCGCCGCGGATCTGCGCCGCTGCCTCACAGACGCCGGCGTAGGTACCGCACGCCTGCGGGAGGTGGACGGCCCCAGCGGGATCGCTGCGATCACCGTGGACGCACGCGGGCAGAACACGATCATCGTGGCTGCGGGATCGAATGCGCAGTTCGACGATCTCGACGCCGACGATCTGGCAACCATCGCTTCCGCGGACGTCTTGTTGTGCCAACTCGAGATCCCCTTGAAGACCGTCACGGCTGCAGCACGGCATGCGCATACCCACAGCACGATCGTGATGCTCAATCCTTCTCCGATGCGAGACCTCCCGCAGGACCTGTTGGCATCCGTCGACGTGCTGGTCGTCAACGAATCCGAGGCGGAAGCTCTCGGCCGCGACGCGGTCGCCGCCGTCCCACATGTGGTGACCACGCTGGGGGAAGCCGGTGCGGATCACCGCGGACCCGACGGACGTGTGCGACATGCGCCGTCACCCGCCGTCGATGTGGTCGACACCACCGGAGCCGGGGATGCCTTCACCGGCACTCTTGCCGTCGCATGGCATCTGGGACCGGACGAGGCTCTCGAGTACGCGTGCGCAGCGGGCGCTCTGGCCACTACTCGCGCCGGTGCGGGCGCGGCAACCGCATCCGCATCAGACGAACGGGACGTTCGCACGATCTGACGGGACGGAAGTTCCATTCGTCCAGCGCTGTCGGGCCCGTCGTGCACCATGGGTGCCATGACTACTGCGACTGCGCCCGACTTGCGTGACGAGGCCCAGCGTCTGCTCCAGGAACTCGCCGGGCCCGATGCCGAACTGCGCGACGATCAGTGGGTAGCCATCGAGGCACTGGTGGTGGGGCGTCGTCGGGCCTTGGTCGTTCAGCGCACCGGCTGGGGGAAGTCCGCGGTCTATTTCATTGCCGCAAAATTGCTGCGGTCGGGAGGCCACGGCCCGACTGTGATCGTGTCTCCCCTCCTGGCCCTCATGCGCAACCAGGTGGCAGCAGCAGAACGTGCCGGTGTCCGCGCGGCGACCATCAACTCCGGAAACGTCACCGAATGGGACGAGATCCACCGGCAGGTGGCAGCGCGCGAACTCGACGTACTTCTCGTAAGTCCCGAGCGTCTCAACAATCCGGACTTTCGCGACGCGGTACTGCCGTCGCTCGCCTCGGACGCCGGACTGGTCGTGGTCGACGAGGCCCACTGCGTATCGGACTGGGGTCACGACTTCCGCCCGGACTACCGGCGGATCAAAACTCTGATCAGCGAACTCGGAACCGGCATTCCCGTCCTCGCGACCACTGCCACAGCGAACGACCGGGTGGTCGACGACGTTTCCACTGCACTCGGGGTCGGTGGTGGCGAAACTCTCGTTCTCCGGGGCGGCCTCGAACGAGAGTCACTGCACCTGTCTGTTGTGCACATACCCGAGGTCACGGCACGGGCGGCCTGGCTGTGCGATCGGCTCGCCGACCTACCGGGGTCCGGCATCATCTATGCCCTCACCGTGTCCGCTGCTCGCGATCTCGCCGCACTTCTCACCGACCGCGGCCACAGCGTTGCCGCCTACACCGGACAAACCGACGCCGCCGAGAGAGAAACGCTCGAACAGGACCTCTTGAACAATCGCGTCAAAGCACTGGTCGCCACGTCCGCCCTGGGCATGGGCTTCGACAAGCCCGATCTGGGATTCGTCGTGCATCTCGGGGCACCGTCCTCCCCCATCTCGTACTACCAGCAGGTCGGCCGTGCTGGGCGCTCGACGGACCGGGCAGAGGTCGTTCTGCTGCCCGGGGCGGAAGACAAACAGATCTGGAGCTACTTCGCGTCCGTCGCCTTCCCGCGTGAGCATCTGGTCAGGCGCGTCATCGACGTTCTGGACGACACCCGTCCACAGTCCACGCCCGCTCTCGAGCCGCTTGTGGAACTCGGTCGAAGTCGCCTCGAGATGGTGCTGAAGGTGCTCGACGTGGATGGCGCGGTTCGCCGCGTCAAAGGCGGGTGGATCGCGACCGGTCGGCCGTGGGAGTACGACGCGCAGCGATACGAACGGCTCGAGCAGGCGCGCGAGGCCGAACAGCGCGCCATGGTCGAGTACCAGCACATCACCACCTGCCGCATGAACTTCCTACGGCGGCAATTGGACGATCCGGGCCTGCGTGCCGATGCCGAGGGCTGCGGCCGTTGCGACAACTGCACCGGAACGACGCACGACACCACGGTCGATCCGAGTTCGCTCGGCACCACCCGTGCGCGGCTCGAGCGGCCCGGCTTGGATCTGGCGCCCCGTAAGCAGTGGCCCACCGGATTGACGAAGCTCGGTGTGGACCTGTCGGGCAAGATCACCGACGGTCCGCAACCAGGTCGAATCCTCGGGCGTCTGTCCGACCTGGGCTGGGGACAGCGCCTGCGTGCACTCTTGGACGAGGGCGACGGACCCGTCCCCGACGAGATCGTCTCGGCGTGCATCACGGTGCTGGCCGCGTGGGACTGGGAGCAGCGCCCCACGTCGGTCATCGCTGTGGAATCACCCACGCATCCGAGTCTGTCTGCGTCCCTCGGCGAGGCGCTCGCACGAGTGGGTCGCCTCGACTACCTGGGTGTTCTGCGGCTGCGCCAGGGTCATCCCCCGGTTTCTGCTGCAAACTCGGCCTATCGCGTGGCAGGGTTGGTGGACAACTGGGAAACACGGGACGATCTCGATGGCACAAGCGGTCCGGTCCTGCTGGTCGACCCGCTGACCGATACCGGTTGGACCATGACGATGGCGGCACGAACTCTTCGCCGAGCCGGTGCGGACAGCGTGTTGCCGTTCGCGCTCGCGAGCCCGCGCTGACCCTCCGCGCCACACCCGAACAGCCCGGGAATGTGATGTAGCTCACATCCGCCGTCTCACCTGCAGGGGCACCGTGTCTGGAGTGTCCATTTCCGTGGGTCGGATGAAATCGACACCGATCATTGTTACGTTCATAGTTCCAATGAAGCCTGATCAAAAGAGTGGTATCCCGACCACCGCGCCGGACGCGGTGTTGTTTCGCAGCCCACAGATCGCAGACGGAGTCCGGCTCTGGGAGATCGCCAGGAATACGGAAGTGCTCGATCTCAATTCGAGCTACGCGTACCTGTTGTGGTGCAGAGATTTCAGCCGCACGTCGGTTGTCTCGGTTGTCGCCGACCGGGTCGTAGGGTTCGTGACGGGGTTCATCCGCCCCGACGCTCCCCACACCGTGATGGTCTGGCAAGTCGCCGTTGACGCCGATCAGCGCGGAAAAGGCCTTGCCGGCCGTATGTTGAGCGAACTGCTCGATCGTCTCGCCCCCGAGGAAGTGACACATCTCGAGACGACGATCAGCCCCGACAACGAGGCGTCGATCGCGCTGTTCACCGCGCTCGCGCGCCGCCGCAACACGACCATCACTCGGCAGGATTTGTTCCTGCCCGAGAATTTTCCCGATGGACACGAAGCCGAGGATTTGTACACAATCGGCGAATAGCATGCCCCGGAGGAATGCAGAACATGAATGCAGTTGATAACAGTATTTTCGAGAATCTCGAATCCGAGGTTCGTAGCTACAGCCGCGGCTGGCCTGCCGTTTTCGAGTCGGCATCCGGATCGTGGATCAAGGCCGAGTCCGGCCGCGAGTACCTGGACTTCTTCGCCGGAGCCGGCGCCCTCAATTACGGTCACAACAACCCGATCCTGAAGAAGGCGCTGCTCGACTACATCGCCTCGGACGGTGTCACGCACGGCCTCGACATGTACACCCCCGCGAAGCGGAACCTGCTCGAGTCGTTGGACCGGAACATCCTCAAGCCCCGTGATCTCGACTACAAGGTCCAGTTCCCCGGCCCCACCGGCACGAACGCTGTCGAGGCGGCCCTGAAGCTGGCCCGAAAGGTCACTGGCCGGTCGTC
The DNA here is from genome assembly GCF_055231015.1 of Rhodococcus quanlei. Taxonomy (NCBI): domain Bacteria; kingdom Bacillati; phylum Actinomycetota; class Actinomycetes; order Mycobacteriales; family Nocardiaceae; genus Rhodococcus; species Rhodococcus quanlei. Next base: position 124,869 of record NZ_JBUYWD010000003.1, read on the forward strand.
GATCATCAACTTCACGAACGCCTTCCACGGCATGACGCTCGGCGCCCTCTCTGTGACCGGCAACTCGATGAAGCGCGCCGGCGCCGGAATCCCGCTGGTCCACGCCACCCCCATGCCGTTCGACAACTACTTCGACGGTGTCACCGAGGACTTCCACTGGTTCTCCCGTGTGCTCGACGACTCGGGTAGTGGCCTGAATCGTCCTGCCGCCGTGATCGTCGAGACCGTGCAGGGTGAGGGCGGCGTCAACGTCGCTCGTCCCGAATGGTTGCGCGCACTTTCCCAGCTGTGCGCAGAGCGCGACATCCTGCTGATCGTCGACGACGTGCAGATGGGCTGTGGCCGCACCGGCCCGTTCTTCTCCTTCGAGATCGCAGGCATCAAGCCCGACATCGTGACTCTGTCCAAGTCGATCGGCGGCTACGGACTGCCGATGGCGCTGACGCTGTTCAAGCGTGAACTCGACGTGTGGGGACCGGGCGAGCACAACGGCACCTTCCGTGGAAACAACCCGTCGTTCGTGACCGCCGCGACCGCCCTCGACACCTACTGGTCGGACGACAAGCTCGCGAAGGAAACGCCTGTCAAGGGCGAGCGCATCAGCAAGGCCTTCACCCAGCTTGCGGAGAAGTTCCCGGACAACGTGTCGACCCGTGGCCGCGGACTCGTTCAGGGGTTGGTCTTCGCCAACGCCGAAGACGCCGGAAAGGTCTGCAAGATCGCGTTCGACCAGGGTCTGCTCGCCGAGACTTCCGGCCCGTCCGACGAAGTCGTCAAGCTTCTACCGCCGCTGACCATCACCGAGGACGAGCTCGACAAGGGACTGTCGATCCTGTCCGAGGCAACCGTCGACGTCTGCAGCTAGAAAGGACCCTGACATGATCGTTCGCACCACCGAAGAGATCACCGACACCGAACGCGACGTCTCCGCCGAGAACGGTAACTGGCGCAGCAAGCGCATCGTGCTGGGCGGCGACAAGGTCGGATTCTCGTTCCACGAAACCGTCATCAAGGCGGGCACGGTCAACGAGTTCCACTACGCCAATCACTACGAAGCAGTCTGGCTCGTAGAGGGCACCGGTAAGTTGGTCGACCTCGACAACGACAAGACCTACGATCTCGGCCCCGGTTCGATGTACCTGTTGAACGGCCACGAGCGCCATCGCGTGGAGCCGGAGACCGAAATGCGCATGCTGTGCGTGTTCAACCCGCCGGTCACCGGACGTGAGGTCCACGACGAGAACGGTGTCTACCCACTCATCGAGGAACCCGCGTAACGTCGGGGCATGTCCGCCACGACACCGATCGCACTCGGCCCCGCCCCGGATCCACTTCTCACCGAAGCAGTGGTCCGGGGCGGGGCCGTTGTTGCGCCGGTCGACTCGGCGGATGCACTGATCTGGGCGGGAGGTGTCGAAGACTTTCCGCGCACACTCCCCGGCCGAATCCGGTGGATTCAGCTGCCCGCGGCCGGCGTCGAGGACTGGTTCGACGCCCATCTGATTCCCGAGAATTCCCCGATCACGTGGACGTCGGCAGCCGGTGCGTTTTCGGCCACGGTCGCCGAACACGCACTCACGTTGCTTCTTGCTGGAGTACGCGCACTCCCCGCCCACCTGGCCGCGACCACATGGAGTCAACAAGAGCTGTTCCATCGTGTGGGTACCCTGCGCGGAACCATGGTTGCCGTGATCGGCGCAGGAGGAATCGGTAAGGCGCTCATCCCGATGCTTGCGGCGCTGGGCGCCAGCACCATTGCCATCAATCGATCGGGCAGTCCCGTGCCGGGCGCCGTCGAAACACTGCCCACCAACAGGCTGAACGAAGTGTGGTCGCGTGCGGACCATTTCGTGATTGCCGCGCCGGCGACCACCGCCACCTATCATTTGGTCGGTGCGCAGGAGTTCGCACAGATGAAGCCTGGCGCCTGGGTGGTGAACGTGGCTCGCGGCAGCCTGGTCGACACCGACGCACTCGTGGATGCGCTCCGCGACAACACGATCAGCGGAGCGGGATTGGACGTGACCGATCCCGAACCGCTCCCCGACGGGCATCCACTCTGGACACTGACCAACGTGATCGTCACACCACACGATTCGAATCCCCCTGCGGTACGTCCCCCCGCGTATGCGGAGCACGTGGCGCTCAATGTCGCACGGTTTGTCGCGGGCGAGCCACTCGCAGCACGAATCGACCCGGTTGTCGGGTACTGAAATCAACCTCGAGTCATGATCCTCGGTGCTCGATCAGCAACACGACAGCCGAGTGCCGACATCGGTCTTCTGCTGGACATGATGCGCGGCCGGAAGTCATGTGCCCTCACGGGAGCCGAGTTGTCCACAGATTCCGCGGAAGCCCTGATCTGACAGTGGTCAGAGCGAGACCAGGTCGTCGGCATGCACTACCGCTCGTTGCATCTCCGCCGGCAAGTCACGCGTCGAGCGACCACACATCTGCTCGATTTCGTGGGAGTCGTACGAGACCACTCCCCGTGCCACCGGGCGGTCGTGCGGTCCGACGAGCGCAACGACATCACCACAATAGAAGGTTCCTGTCACGGCCGTGACCCCGGCGGGAAGCAGTGACCTTCGCCCCTCCACAACGGCACGTACCGCACCGGCGTCGAGATGTACCGTGCCGCTCTCCTCCGCGGCATGCCGCACCCAGAACCGACGCGCAGACAACCTCGTCGGTCGTGCGGCGAACGCGGTGCCGACGTCGGCGCCGCTCAACGCGAACTCCGCCTCCGAGGCGGCAGCCAGTAGGACCGGGACGCCCGCATCCGCCGCCAAACGCGCAGCGGACAGTTTGGATGCCATGCCGCCCGTCCCGAGCGCACCCCCTGATCCGGCGACCACTCCGTCGAGGTCTTCTGGACTGTCCACCTCGCGAATCAGTTCTGCGCCGCCTTTGCGTGGATCGCCGTCGTACAGCCCGTCCACGTCCGAGAGCAGCACCAAGGCATCTGCCCCCACCAGATGTGCGACGAGAGCGGCGAGACGATCGTTGTCACCGAAACGCAGTTCGGTGGTGGCGACGGTGTCGTTCTCGTTCACCACGGCGACCGCATGTAGTGCCCGCAATCGGTCGAGCGTGCGTTGTGCATTCCGGTGCTGTGCGCGACGCGCGATGTCGTCGGCAGTCAGCAACACCTGGCCGACGGTGCGGTCGTACCGGGCGAACGAGGTACCCCACGCGTGGGCGAGCGCGAGTTGCCCGACGCTCGCCGCCGCCTGCTTCGTGGCGAGGTCACGCGGGCGCTTGGTGAGTCCCAGGGGAGCGAGCCCGGCACCTACCGCTCCGGAGGAGACGACGACGACGTCGGACCCCGCTCGCATCCGCGCCTCGATGGCGTCGGCAAGCCGATCCAATCGGCCCAGATCCAACCCCCCGACGAGACTCGTGATCGCAGACGATCCGATCTTGACCACGACGCTGTTCGCGGAGGCGACCGCGTCGCGTGTGGCGCTCATCGATCGTCGGCGTCGAGGCCCTCGAGACCGCGACGGATCCGATGTGCATGCTTGCGCTCGGCGGCGCCGATGCGGTCCACCTGATCGATCCGTGGGTCGGTTCCACGTCCTGTGCGTGTGAGGTCGACACCTGCGGGGGTCTGGGGTTCCCATTCGAAACTCACGTCGCCGATGGTGACGGAGCAACCCGGTTCGGCGCCGTGCTTGACGAGGGCATCCTCGACACCGAGTCGGGCCAGACGGTCGGCGAGGTAGCCGACGGCTTCGTCGTTGGAGAACTGTGTCTGCGCGACCCAGCGCTCGGGACGACGACCGCGGACGACGAAGCCACCGGGCACCTCGGGATCGGCGAACACCTCGAAGCCGGTCTCGTTCTGCGCGACGGGGCGAATGACCTGACGCTTGGGCTCGGCCTTCGGGTGCGCCTCTCGGTACTCCTTGACCATCGCTGCCAATGCGAAGGTCAGGGGACGCAATCCGTCTCGACTGACCGCCGAGATCGTGAACACCGGCCAGCCGCGTTCCTCGAGTTCGGGGGTGACCATTTCCGCGAGTTCGGCTCCCTCCGGAACATCGGCCTTGTTCAGGATGACGATGCGGGGACGATCGGCGAGATCACCGAGACCCGAGTCACCGGACAGTGCCGGTTTGTAGGCTGCGAGTTCGGCTTCGAGCGCGTCGATGTCGGAGATCGGGTCGCGGCCGGGTTCGAGCGTCGCACAGTCGACGACGTGCGCGAGGACCGCGCACCTCTCGAGATGCCGCAGAAAGTCCAGGCCCAGACCGCGCCCGTCACTCGCGCCGGGAATCAGACCAGGAACATCGGCAACGGTGAACGTCGTGTCGCCACTCGATACCACACCCAGGTTCGGAACCAGCGTCGTGAAGGGGTAGTCGGCGATCTTCGGTTTCGCCGCAGACAACACCGACACGAGCGACGACTTACCCGCCGACGGGAAACCCACCAACCCGACGTCCGCTACAGACTTGAGTTCGAGGACCAGGTCGCGTTCCACGCCTTCCTCGCCCAGCAACGCGAAACCGGGGGCTTTGCGCGCCCTCGACGCCAGCGCCGCATTACCGAGTCCACCTCGGCCACCTTGCGCAGCCTCGTATCGAGTGCCGACACCGACCAGGTCGGCGATCACACGCCCGTCCTTGTCGAGGAGAACGGTGCCATCGGGAACCTTCAAGACGAGATCGTCGCCCTGGGCACCATCCCGATTTCCGCCCATCCCCTGCTTGCCGTTGGTTGCCTTGGCATTGGGGTGAAAGTGGAAATCGAGGAGGGTGTGAACGTTTCGGTCGACTTCGAGGATCACGTCGCCGCCGCGCCCCCCGTTGCCACCGTCCGGACCACCGAGTGGCTTGAACTTCTCTCGGTGGACGGAGGCGCAACCATTGCCGCCTTTTCCAGCGCTGACGTGCAGCACAACGCGGTCAATGAATCGGGACATGACTGCCGGATCCTTCCTCAGTCAATAGTGCTCTGGTCGAAAGTCGCGACGATCGTCGTCGAGCGACCTGGTGTGAACAACGAACCTGATGAAACAACAATAGGGACGGACCGGGTATTTCGACCCTGGTCCGCCCCTATTGGAAGCGTGAAACACCCCTGGAGGGCGATGCGCACTTACGGCAGGCCTAGGCCTCGACCGCCACCGGAACGATGTTCACGGTCTTGCGTCCGCGCTTGGTGCCGAACTCGACTGCGCCTTCCGCGAGCGCGAACAGGGTGTCGTCGCCGCCACGGCCGACGTTGACGCCGGGGTGGAAGTGCGTTCCGCGCTGACGGACCAGGATCTCGCCTGCGCCGACTGCCTGACCACCGAAGCGCTTCACACCGAGGTGCTGGGCGTTCGAATCGCGACCGTTACGGGAGCTGGATGCACCCTTCTTATGTGCCATGTTATAGACCCTCCTCGGGTGAAATCAGCTGAAGAACGCTCTGACTACTTGATACCGGTGACCTTGAGGACAGTCAGCTTCTGCCTGTGCCCCTGGCGCTTGTGGTATCCGGTCTTGTTCTTGAACTTGTGAATGCGGATCTTCGGGCCCTTGGTGTGCTCGACAACCTCGCCGGTGACCGACACCTTGGCCAGCTTGGCGGCGTCGGTGGTCAGCTCGGAACCGTCGACGACGAGAACCGGAGCAAGCGAGACAGCAGTGCCGGGCTCACCCTCGATCTTCTCGACCTTGACGAGGTCACCAACAGCGACCTTGTACTGCTTTCCGCCGGTCTTGACGATCGCGTACGTTGCCATCGGAGGGCTACCCCTTGCTTCTTCGAACTTGCTCGCATCGCTGCCATGAGGCTGCGATGCGACTGGTCTGGTGTACTGGCCCCGCCAGCTTGCGCTCACGTGCAATCGAACACAGCGGAGCACTATCGCCGGGGAGCGACTGGTCAAGGTTACAGGACGGCAACCTGCTGGGACAAATTAGCTGCCGTCCCTCGCCTCAGTCGTCCGTGTCCACCGGCGGCCCGGCCGGCCGCGCCGCGGCGCGGCGACGGCGTGGACGCGACGGAACGGCCGGAGCAGGCGTGTCGACGACTGTACCTCCAGACGATTCCGCTTCGACCGCAGCCGTGGAGCCGGTGTCGGCCGTCTGTGCAGCTGCGGGAATCACGACGACCGTGCCCGACGACGCACCTGCACCGCCGGACGGCGCAGACGCAGCACGTGAAGCGCGGCGACTCCGACGGCGAGGCCTCTCTGGAGCGACCGCAACGGATGCCGACTCAGCCTTTTCGACCTCAGTCGAGTCCGGCCTGCGGACCTCGGGTGTCACCGGTCGGGCCTCTGCGGCCTCGGACGCCGGGGCCTCGGACGCCACCGCCTCGGCAACCTTCGACCTGGGGTCATCAGTCGACGTGTCGGCGGTCGACCTCTCCTGCTTCGGCGCCTCACCCGCCTTGGAATCGTCGTGCGCGTGGTGCGCCATTGCCAGTGCAACAGGGTGGGCGCGTTTGGCCGTCGCCTCCGCAGTCGAATCGGCGGCCTGTTCGTTCGACGACTGGCCGTTACCGGTTCCCTGGCCCGAAGTCTTGTCACTGGAGTTCTTGTCGGTCGAGCCCTTGTCGCGCCCACGCCGCTTTCGAGATCCGCCCGACGATCCGGATCGGGAACTCGAATCGTCCGTGGTCTTCACCTCGACGGGGTCGGCATGCACGATGATTCCGCGGCCGTGGCAGTGCTCGCAGTTGGTGGAGAACGCCTCCACCAGACCGGTACCCAGCTTCTTGCGTGTCATCTGAACGAGCCCGAGCGATGTCACTTCGGACACCTGGTGACGAGTCCGGTCACGCCCGAGCGATTCGGTGAGCCGACGAAGCACCAAGTCACGGTTGACTTCGAGCACCATGTCGATGAAGTCGACAACAATCATTCCGCCGATGTCACGCAACCGCATCTGCCGCACGATCTCCTCCGCGGCTTCGAGGTTGTTGCGTGTCACGGTCTCCTCGAGATTACCTCCCGCACCGGTGAACTTTCCGGTGTTGACGTCTACGACGGTCATCGCTTCGGTACGGTCGATCACCAGCGTGCCACCGGACGGCAGCCACACCTTGCGGTCGAGTGCCTTGCTCAGCTGCTCGTCGATGCGGTGCGTGACGAAAACGTCACCGCTCCCGTTGTCGGTGAATTGCTCGAGTCGCGGCAACAGGTCGGGCGCAACCGACTCGATGTACGCCTGGACCGTCGACCACGCTTTGTCACCCTCGATGACGAGCTTCGAGAAGTCCTCGTTGAACAGGTCGCGGATGACCTTCACCAGCAGGTCGGGCTCTTCGTAGAGCGCCTGCGGGTTGCCGGACTTTCCGGCGTCCGCCTTGGCTGCCTTGTCCTCTATGTCCGCCCACTGCTTCTGCAGACGCTGGACGTCACGAGACAGTTCCTCCTCGCTGACGCCCTCCGAGGCGGTGCGGATGATGACGCCCGCATCGGAAGGAACGACCTCGCGGAGGATCTCTTTGAGCCGCTTACGCTCGGTATCGGGCAACTTGCGGCTGATTCCGGTCGACGTGCCACCCGGCACGTACACCAAGAAGCGGCCGGCGAGACTGATCTGAGTGGTCAGACGCGCACCCTTGTGCCCGACCGGATCTTTGCTGACCTGCACCAGCACCATGTCGCCCGGCTTGAGTGCCTGTTCGATCTTGCGTGAATTACCGCCGAGACCGGCCGCCTCCCAGTTGACCTCGCCTGCGTACAGAACGCCGTTTCGCCCACGACCGATATCGATGAACGCAGCTTCCATGCTGGGCAGAACGTTCTGAACGCGGCCGAGGTACACGTTGCCGACCATCGACGAGGACGACGAAGTCGTCACGAAGTGCTCGACGAGAACGGAATCCTCGAGCACGGCAACCTGAGTCGTGGCGTGTGGCTGGCCGGTTCCCGCACGGTCCCTTACCACCATGACGCGATCGACGGACTCGCGGCGTGCAAGGAACTCCGACTCCGACAGTATCGGCGGCCTACGGCGGCCTGCGTCGCGTCCGTCGCGACGGCGTTGACGCTTCGCCTCGAGGCGCGTCGAACCGGTGATTCCCTGAACCTCGTCCTTGGAACGGTTCTTGTTCCGTGGTTCGCGTTCGTGAACGACGGTGTTCGGCGGATCGTCTTCCGATCCTGCAGCGGCCGACGAATCTCCACCCGACTTGCGACGGCGGCGGCGACGACGACGACGGCTGGTGCCCTCCCCTGCCTCTTCGGTGTCGTCCTTCTTGCCTGCGGTGCCGGCCTCGGCCTCTTCCTTGGCACTCTCGGTCTGGTCCGACTTGGACCGATCTGCTGCGCCGCCGGAAGTGGACTCGTCACCCTCCCGGTCGCTCCCGTCATCACTCTTGGAGTGGTCGCCCGAGCCGGATTCGGCCTTGGCGTCGGCGTCGTCCGCGTTCTGGTCGTTCTGTTCGCCGCGACCGCGACCACGACCACGACGGCCTCGGCGACGGCGTCGGGGCTGATCGTCTTCACTGTCTGTCCGGTCGGAATCGTTGTTGTCCGACTCACTCACCGAAACACCGTTGGCAGGCTCGCCGTCGGTGTCGGAGGGGATCTCCTCCGCACCCTGGTCTTCGGCGGTGTCCGGGGCAGCGGCTCCGCGCCGACTACGGCGGCGTCGCGGAGCTGCGGGAGCGGCAGTGGGATCCGGCTGCAGGAACAGGGGAACATCAGCGGCCGGTGCCGGCGCTGTGTTCTGTTCGGAGACCGCATCGGCCGACTCGCGGGAACTGCCCGAGTCGGGTTCACCCGGTGCGGGCGAGGTGAACAGCGAAGGCGCAGGGGTGGTCGGCCCCTCCGGCGCGGCGGCAGCGGGCACCTCCGGTGCTGGTGTGGCGTCCGCGGATGCCTCTGCCTCCGGCTCTGCATCCGGGCTGGTGGGCTCGGTAAGGGCAGTACGAATCTGCTCGGCTGCCTCTCGCACGACGCTCGAGTGGGCGCTGCGCAGCTCCGTACCGAGTTTCGCGGCCTCCGCCATGACCTGCTTGCTGGTAACCCCCAACAGCTTCGCCAGGGCGTGCGCACGGATCTTCGCAGGAAGCGCAGGAACATCGCTCCCGGCTGCAACCGAATTCGACTCCGAATTGGTGGGCGGCTCTAGTTCGGCCACGTAAGTCTCCTCAGCCCCCGGGCGCGTCCACTCCATGCGAAGTGTCACGCGGCCACACGAGGGCGCAGTATGTGTACTCGCACCCCATTTGTGAGCACGAGATTGTCTGGTCTCGCTCCACGCGACCGGCAGTGTCCGTTAGCACTGCACTCCACGTAGTGCCTGGCGGATGAACTTCGACCTCTCTGCGAGCGCCTGATCATCCAGCGTGCGTACCGTCCAGGAATCTCCCGTTGACGGTGCGCAGCGATGAAGGGCATCGCAGCAAGGTGCCATCCGGTCGGATACGCGTAATGCTCGAATTGCGGTCCGACCGCATTCAGTATCCCACACCCGCAAGGGCTGCCCTGACAACGGCGCACCGAATGTCATCGCATTTCATGAAGTTCGGTCCCGCTCACACCCCGCAAAGGGGTGAGCGGGACCGAAAGTGTCGAGGTCCAGGCGTGAGACGCCGAGGTTCAGCCCTGTGCAAGCTCCGGGAACCAGAGCGCGATTTCACGTGCCGCGGACTCCGGCGAGTCCGATCCGTGCACCAGATTCCGCTGGGTCTCGAGACCCAGGTCGCCGCGGATACTGCCGTTTGCAGCCTTCTCGACCGGGTCGGTGCCACCGGCCAACTGACGGAAAGCAGCGATTGCTCTGGGGCCTTCCAGCACCAGGGCAACCAGCGGTCCGGACGTGATGAAGTCCAGCAGACTCTGGTAGAACGGGCGCTCTGCATGCTCCGCGTAGTGACTTTCCGCCACGTTCAGCGGGGCAGTCTTCAGCTCGAGTGCTGCAATCGTCAGGCCTTTCCGCTCGATGCGAGAGAGGATCTCTCCTACATAGCCACGGGAAACGGCGTCGGGCTTGATCAGTACAAGGGTGCGCTCAGTCACGGCTGAGAGCCTAGAGGGTCAATCGCGTTGCCCGGGAAGCAGGCCTTGGTCCGACCGGCGGATAATATCTCGACGCAGGTAGATCAGGTATCCCCACACTCCAGCAAAGATCAGGCCCAACACACCGAGTGCCGGGTGGACCAGGAACCCGACGATCATCGCAGCCTGCAAGACCAGGTTGTAAGTCATTGCCCACGACCTCCCTTGCAGACCGGCGCCCAGCACCATCGCGAGGGCCAGGACTCCGATATAGCCGCCCGACAGCCAGGACAGACCTCCGCCGACGGTGGCCGCCACCGGTAGCGCCAGCAAAACCACGATGACTTCGAGAATCAAGGTACCGGCGCACACTCCGCGGAACCCCTTCCAGGGATCCTTGGCCGGAGGCCCGAAGTCTTCCGGTTTCTGCGACTCGCTCACGCCGGGTCCTTTCCGAAGAGGGTGCGGGCAGCGCCCGCGGTTACAACCGATCCCGTCACGACGACACCGGCACCGGATACCGACTCACCGGGGTCACCGACTTCCTCGGCCAGCCTGATCGCAGTCTCGAGCGCGTCGGCCAGATCTCCGGCAACCACGACGCGTTCGTCACCGAAACGAGCGACCGCACGATCGGACAGAGCTTCGACGTCCATGGCCCGGGGCGAGCCGTTGTTGGTGACCACGAGCTCGTCGAACACCGGCTCGAGGGCCGCGAGAATGCCATCCACATCCTTGTCACCCATCACGCTCACGACTCCCACCAACTTACGAAAGTCGAATTCCGCGGTGAGGGCGGCAGCGAGCGCTTTGGCGCCGTGCGGATTGTGTGCTGCATCGAGGAACACGGTCGGTGCGGTGCGCACTCGTTCGAGTCGACCAGGTGTGGTCACTGTTGCGAATGCCTCCCGGACAGCCTCGGCGTCGAGCTGCCGATCCGGCCCGGCGCCGAAGAACGCTTCCACTGCGGCGAGAGCGAGCGATGCGTTCCTCGCCTGATGCTCTCCGTGGAGCGGGAGGAACACGTCGGTGTACACGCCGCCGAGCCCTTGGAGCTCGAGCTGCTGACCGCCCACGGCAACCTGGCGGGCGAGAACTTTGAACTCGGCCCCCTCACGGGCGACTGCGGCCTCGGTTTCCACTGCGCGACGCAGCAGCACATCCATGACCTCGGGCGTCTGCTCCGCGAGGATCGCCACGGCCTCGATGGGGGCGAGCGGATCCTCGCGCGGCTTTTTGATGATCCCGGCCTTCTCGGCGGCGATCTCGGTCACGTCGTCGCCGAGAAGATCGGCGTGGTCGAGACCGATGGGGGTGATGACGGCGACCTGGGCGTCGATGACGTTGGTGGCGTCCCAACGGCCGCCGAGTCCGACCTCGACCACTGCGACGTCGACTGGGGCCTCCGCGAACGCGGCATACCCCATCGCGGTCAGCACCTCGAACTTGCTCATCGCAGGACCGCCGGCCTCGGCCGACTGCTGATCGACCATCTGGACGTACGGCTCGATCTCACGGTAGGTGTCGACATATGCCCGCGGTGTGACGGGCTTGCCGTCGATGCTGATCCGCTCCGTAGCCAATTGGAGGTGCGGGCTGGTGGTCCGCCCGGTGCGACGGTGCAGCCCCCGCATGAGCGCGTCGACCATCCGCGCCACGGACGTCTTGCCGTTGGTCCCGGTGATGTGGATCGACGGATACGTATCCTGTGGCGACCCGAGCACGTCCATCAGCGCAGAAATGCGAGTGAGCGACGGTTCCATTTTCGTTTCGGGCCAGCGCTTGTCGAGTTCGGCCTCCACCAGCGCCAGCTCCGCCATGTCTACGGGCGTTGCCGGCTCGTCGGGCACCGGTTCCGGAGTGCTCATACATCTCCCAATTCGGCGAGACGGGCGGAGATCCGCTCGATCTCTTCGTCCGCGACGTGTTTGCGGCTACGGATCTTCTCGACCACCGCCTCCGGCGCTTTCGCGAGGAATGCCTCATTGGACAGCTTCGCCTCGGTGCCGGCCAATTCCTTCTGCGCGGCCGCGAGGTCCTTCTCCAGACGCGCCTTCTCCGCGCCGAGGTCCACCGTGCCGGACGTGTCGAGCTCGACGGTGACCGTCGCCGTGGACAGGCGAACCTCCACCGACGCCGTCGCCGCGAAGCCCTCCCCCGGTTCGGTCAACTTCGCCAACGACGTAATGGCGGGCAGCTGAGCTTCGAGATCCGCGGCCGCCGTCCCGTGGACGAGCGCACCCACCTTCTGGGACGGCTTCAACCCCTGGTCACTACGGAATCGACGGACCTCGGTGACGAGCCGCTGCATGTCCTCGATGCGTTGTGCGGCAACCGGGTCCGGGGCGGCATCGCTGGCGCCGGGCCACTCGGCGACGACCACCGACTCACGGCCGGTGAGTACCTTCCACAGCGTTTCGGTGACGAATGGGATGGTCGGGTGCAGCAGGCGCAGCAGCGCATCGAGCACGTTCCCGAGCACGATCTTGGTGGTGTCGCCAACTGTGTCACCCTGCGCGAACTGCACCTTGGCGATTTCGAGGTACCAGTCGCAGACCTCGTCCCACGCGAAGTGGAACAGCGCCTCACAGGCTTTGCTGAATTCGTACCGGTCGAACGCGATGTCCACATCGGATCGCACCTGCTCGAGTCGGTCGAGAATCCAGCGATCGGCGTCGGTCAGCTGCGCGCGGTCGGGAAGACTTCCCGGTGCCGCACCGTTCATCAGTGCGAACTTCGTGGCGTTGAACAGTTTGTTCGCGAAGTTCCGCGACGATTGCGCGTGGTCCTCACCGACGGAGAGGTCGCTACCTGGGTTCGCGCCTCGGGCGAGAGTGAACCGAAGTGCGTCGGCACCGAAGCGGTCGACCCAGTCGAGGGGGTCGATTCCGTTGCCACGCGACTTCGACATCTTCTTGCCGAACTGGTCGCGGACCAATCCGTGCAGGAAGATGTCACGGAACGGCACCGAACCCTGCGCCGAGCCGTCACCGGCAACGTAGGTGCCGAACATCATCATCCGGGCCACCCAGAAGAACAGGATGTCGTAGCCGGTGACCAGGACACTGGTCGGGTAGAACTTCTCGAGTTCGGCGGTCTTGTCGGGCCAACCCATCGTCGAGAACGGCCACAGCCCCGACGAGAACCACGTGTCCAGCACGTCGGGGTCCTGTTCCCAGCCCTCGGGAACGGTGTCATCGGGTCCGAAGCACTCGACCTCACCGCCTGGCCCGTACCAGATCGGAATGCGGTGGCCCCACCACAGCTGACGTGAGATGCACCAGTCGTGCATGTCGTCGACCCAGTCGAACCAGCGCGGCTCTTGGCTGGTGGGGTGAATCACGGTGTCACCGTCGCGGACTGCGTCTCCCGCAGCCTTGGCCAGCGTGTCGACCTTCACCCACCACTGGAGCGACAGTCTGGGTTCGATCGATTCGCCGCTACGCTCGGAATGACCGACACTGTGCAGGTAGGGGCGCTTTTCTGCGACAACCCGCCCCTGCTCGGCGAGCGCCTCGCGAACCTTCACGCGCGCCTCGAACCGGTCCATGCCGTCGAACTGCGTTCCGGTGTCCGCGATCTTGCCGGTCTTGTCCATGATCGTGGGCATCGGCAGCTTGTGCCTCAGGCCCATCTCGAAATCGTTGGGATCGTGCGCTGGTGTGATCTTGACCGCGCCCGTTCCGAACTCCGGATCGACGTAGTCGTCGGCGATGATCGGGATCGCCCGTCCGGTGAAGGGGTGCTCGAGGGTGGTCCCGACCAGGTGCGCGTAACGCTCGTCCTCGGGGTGCACTGCGACTGCCGTGTCACCGAGCATGGTCTCGACTCGGGTGGTCGCGACGATCACGTGTGGCTCGTCGTCACGAAGTGAGCCGTATCGCAGCGAAACGAGCTCACCCTCGACGTCCTCGAACTTCACCTCGATGTCGGAGATGGCCGTCTGCAGGACCGGTGACCAGTTGACGAGTCGCTCCGCACGGTAGATCAGGCCCTGGTCGTACAGTCGTTTGAAGATGGTCTGCACAGCACGCGAGAGTCCGTCGTCCATGGTGAAGCGGTCACGGCTCCAGTCGACGCCGTCGCCGATGCGCCGCATCTGACCCTGAATCGTTCCGCCGGATTCGGCCTTCCACCGCCACACCTGGTCGACGAACGCCTCGCGTCCGAGATCTTCCTTCTTCTTCCCCTCGGCGGCAAGCTGCTTCTCCACCACCGATTGGGTGGCGATACCTGCGTGGTCCATGCCGGGCAACCACAACACCTCGAAGCCCTGCATTCGCTTGCGACGCGACAGCGCATCCATCAACGTGTGGTCGAGTGCGTGGCCCATGTGCAGGCTGCCGGTCACGTTGGGGGGCGGCAGCACGATCGAGTATCCGGGCTTGTCGCTGGCCGGATCGGCCACGAAGTAACCGGCATCGACCCAACCCTGATAGAGATCAGCCTCCACCGCGCTGGGGTCCCAGCTCTTCGGAAGGGCATCGGCCGGCGTCATGGGGTTCTCTGGAGCTGCACTGGTCACCCGACGAGTCTAATGAACGCCCGCAATGCAACGAACGCGGCGTTCTCGGATTGCGTCGCCGGTCACCTGTGTCCCTCGTGAATGGTGGCCACGAACTTCGCCCGCACTTCTGCGACATGTCGGTCGAGGTCCTCGATCTTCCAGTCGTCGGTGGGGATCGGTTCGAGCACGGTGACCTCGACTGTGCCGGGGTGCGCGACGAAGGAATTGCGCCACATCAGCTCGCCCGCGTTGTGGACGACAATGGGAACGATCGGCACGCCCGCCTCGATTGCGAGGTGAAAGCCTCCCTTCTTGAAGCGGCCCACCTTCGGAGTGGGAGTTCGGGTTCCCTCCGGTGCGATCACTATCGACACGCCCGATTTCAACTTTTGCACCGCCGGCTTCAACGCCGCTCTCGCCTTCGTACTGTTGGCGCGGTCGACATACGCGACGTCGAGAAGAACCCCGACCGGCACGAATCGGGGATCGCGTGCGGCCTCTTTCTTCGCCACGCCGGTCACGTCTCGACGAACCACGCTCCCGACCACCAGCATGTCGAGGGAGCTCTGGTGGTTGAACATGAACACCGCAGGCCGGTGTGACCATGCATTCTCCTTGCCGGTGACATGCACGTCGATCCCACAGATCGCGAGTGCAAGGTTCGGCCCGAATGTGCCGACCAGATTGGCGGCCCGCTGACGATCGCCGGTCAGCACACCCACTGCCGCCGCACCGGTGGCCGTGGCCAACAGGGCGCCGAGCGCGCCGGTGGTCCGCACGGTCGATGCGACCGAGGCGCTGTTCCCGGGCTCGCGCAGGCGCACGGTAGCCCATCCGCGCGCGCGTGCACGCGACGTCAGCTTCCGGTCCGGGTTGAGGGCAACCGGGTGTCCCACGGATTCGAGCATGGGAACGTCTTCGAAACCGTTGGAGTACGCGAAGGAACGATCCAGGTCACCACCGTGTTCGGTCGCGTAGGTGCGCACCGCGTCCGCCTTCGCCTGTCCCCACAACGGTGGCCCCGACAGCAGTCCGGTCACCATGCCGTCCACCACCTCCGGTGCCGTACACAGAATGTCATCGATATCGAGGTCGTCCGCCACGAAAAGTGCTTGATAGGGCGTCGCGGACGTGGCCATCACCACTCGATGTCCGGCCCTGCGGTGCGCGGCGAGAATCCCCCGAATCTCGGGGTAGATCATTCCCGCGATCTCCTGCCGGAAGAGGCGCAGCCCCCATTCGTTCAGTTCGTCGTCCAAGCGGCCCGCGAGACCCTTGACACCGATCTCCATGAGCCGATCGACGTCGGCACCTCGCAGCTGCGTGTCCATCGCGGCCCCTGTGGTCTGCAGCAGTTCCGACACGCCGATATCGAATCGTCGTAGCCGGTCCCGGTACACCACACTGGCCGAATATCCGCTGATGATCGTGCCGTCGAGGTCGAATGCCGCCACCGTCTCGGGACCGGGCGGTGCCGCCGCGATCGCTGCGTGAAGATCCGCGATGGGGGCGGTCACCGAGTGCCCTCCACCTTGGCGAGGCGCTCGTTTGCCAATGCCCTGATACGCCGGACCCGGGCCACCGTGGTCCGGATCTCTTGGACGAAGGCCCGGCGCCCCGCCCCGATGTCCAGGTCGTCGTTCCCGCTGGCCCCCTCGACCAAGCCCCGGTTTCTGGCGAGCTTCAGGGCTGTCGCGAACAATTCGTTCGAAATCGATTCTGTGCTGGCGATCTGCTGACGAAGCCGGTATTCCTCGGCGAGCTCGAGACAATCGGACATGAAGCGAGCCTCGTCGAACTCGCAGTCCACCGGACACCTCGACAACTGCTCTGCAACAACGAGATACGCCTCCAAGAATGGCTGTAGCACCCGGTGGGCCAAGTAGGGCGTCACAGCGGACAATGTTTTCTGTGCGATGTTCTCGCCCCTCAGCTGCTCCTCCCAGGCTGGGTTGATCAGCGATAATTCGGACCGCACCTGTTCCCGAAACTCTTCTTTCTCGCCGAAGAAGAACTCGAACTTCAGCAGATCGCGCAATCGCAGCGCCTCCGCCCACCCGTCTGCCCGCGGATCGGCGGGCGGGTGTTCTGTCGCCGCCATCAACGCCATTTCGGTGATCGCTCGTACGACGAGGAAGTGAATCGTGTTGTTGCGGTAGAACGCTGCAACCAGATGCTGATTGCGGCCCAGGTAGAACACGCGATCGTCGCCGGCGCCGAAACTTCGGAGGACACCCGAATCGAGGTGAGTCTGCACCGCAGTGCGAATGACCTGAGGATTGGTCAGATCGACATCGCCCGCGCTGGGTAGAGCTCGATCGGTGATGTAGGTGACCATCGGGCCGAGCATCGCCTGCAACTCCCCCACCGTCAGTGCACGATCCTCGATTCCGAGGAACGCCAGCATCACCAGCGACGATGCGGTGACGGGAGTAACCTCGTTGATCCGGTGACAGACTTCGAACGCCGTCTTCTGCACGGCAAGCCGCTGATTGCTTTCCTGCTGCAAGCGCTCGCCCAGCGAGAATGGTCGGCCGATCGACACGTGCGCCACCCCGCGGCGCTCACCCTGCGCACGTACGTATCCCATCAGCCAACGCAAACCCTCCTTGGTTTTCGCTTCTCCGTGCGCTTCGGCAGCCATTGCCGACACTTCGTAGAGTTGGTCATAGGTGATGGACACGGGCACGAGGTAGACGTCGCCGTCCGCACTGTCCTGCAATGCACGGGAAAGGTAGTTGAGCAGCCCGTAACGGGGTGGCCGCAGCTTCCCGGTGCGGCTACGGCCGCCCTCGATGTACCACTCGAGATTGAATCGCTTGCCGATCAGATAACGCATGTACTCGCACAGCGACCACTTGTAGATTTCGTCGCCGTCCATCTTGCGGCGAATGAACACCGTTCCGCTCCGTTTGCTGATCGGTCCGATCGGCCAGAAACTCACGTTCAGTCCGCCCATCACATGGTTGAGCGGAAGGTTGTTGGCCACCAGAGCGGGCCGCAGAACCAGGGGGTCGAGATACGAGCGGTGGCTGGGTAAGAACACCAACGAATGGTGTTCGTTCAGGCGCCTGAGTTCGTCGAAGCCCTTCGTATTCACGTCCAATCGATACGCTCTCGAAAAGTAGCGACCCAGCTGATCCCACACAGCTATCGCGCGACGGCTCTGCGTTGCGACCATCTCGGTCAGCGCGTCGCGGGCAACCGACGCAACCTGATCCGGTGCAGACTTCAGGCCCAGCGCCAACTCCTGCGTGCCGTCACGAAAGCGGCGACTCTCGGCAATATCGTCGACGACGAATCTGGCAACCTTGTACTGCTTGCCCAGCAGAGACCGCTCAGCACGCTCGAGAGCCAGGGCCGCCTGCCGGCGAATGAATCGTGGCAACGACCCCCCACCGCGCGCTTCGAGCCGATGCTCGAGATCACTCAACGGTGCTGCCTCACCCTCGAGTACCCGACAACGGTCCGGTTTCGCGCGCAGAAGTCGACGTTGGGAGGTGCGAGGTGGATGCAGGGGATCCCGATTCGACAGCACATCTCTGAAACGGTGATGACTGCCACCGTCGCGGTCCGGCATCCATACGACGCGCACCGGAGTCAGCAGCGGGTCACCACCGTCGCGTACCAGTTCGGCGAGTGCTTCGTCGGTGACCTGTACCACTCGTGGGGCAGGTCCGCCGCCAGTGCGACGGTCGCCGAGCCACCTGCTCATCACATCAGCTTCTGCACGCGACATCGATTCGGTGAGGTAGACGCGAGTGCGACCGGAGACGTCCTCCGTGGCGTGGACAGTCATCATTCACCCTTTCCGTCCGAGCTCGACCACCTCGTCGAGGCTTTCGTGAAGGCAATCCATGAACAGTGCGGGTTCGGTCACCGCCGCCGTATCGAGATTGACCCCGATACAACACACCCCCGCGTGGGAGACGAGCGTGGCCATCACCGCGCATCCGGGGACGGGACCGAACGGAAACATCCGCTCGATGCGGGCACCGGCGAGATACACCGGAACAGGCACGCCGGCCACATTGCTTGCCTGGAGGTCGATGGCTGTCGACTGTGACAGGTACCAACTCGCGAGTATCCGCGTCGGGACTCGGACCAACAACGGAGCGAGAAGGTCGAGGGCACCGAGAGCCGGTTCTTCGCGCAGTCCGAGAATGATCGCTCGCACTTTCTTCATGCGCTTTGCAGGATCGTGTGTGCCGACCGGCGCCGTGAATCGCGCGGCCGCAAAATGGTTGCCGCCCATACTGTCCGATGCAGATCGCATACTGATCGGCATGCCCACCGGAATCGACGCCACGGGCTTGCCCAATGTTTCGTGATACCGCGCGATCCCGCCGAGGAGGGCAGCGAGATAGGCGTCGTTGACCGAGCATCCGACTGCGTTTGCCGCAGCCTTCAGATCACCGAGTTCGACCTCCAGAGTGCCGAACCACCGGCCCAAACCTCTCGACGACATCAGTTGCGAGCCCCGAACCTGGTGTGGGGCCGCTATCCGGCGCAGCGAGTTCGCATACCCCCATACGTCGCCGGCGAACGACAAGGGTGCGGTGGCAGCAGCAGTTGCGGCCGGAACGAGACCGCGAGCGAATCCGCCCAACCTGGCCGACCCATCCCTGATTTCCCGTCCGATCTGCGCACCCCACACCGCGCCGGGAGTTGCCGACTCCGGCTCGGGCGGAGGCCGATCCGGTTTGTCGACCGTCGGCTCCGCACGGCGACTGTGCAGCAGGGTCATGAGCGCTATCCCGCCGAGACCGTCCGTCATGCTGTGGTGAGTTTTCACCACGTAGACGGCGCGTCCGTCGTCGAGACCTTCGATCAAGAGCGCATTCCACGGTGGACGAGCCTTGTCGAACGGCTCGGTCGCCAGGTGTCGGCACATCCGCAAGGCATGGTCGAACGTCGCCGGCTCGGGTAGCCGCACCCGGCGTAGGTGGAAGTCGAGATCGAACTCGGGGTCCACCGACCACACCGGATTCGCAATCCACGGGAGCGGATCGAGCACCCGCATCCTGATTCGCGGAACGATGTGAGACGCCCATTCGTGCGCCGCAACCAGACGGTCCCAGTCGGGCGCTCGGTCCAGTACGTCCACCGCCACTATCGGCGACCGCAGATGGGGGCGAACGTCCTCCATCCGCCACATCCCGGTTTCGAGGTCCGACATCGCGCGGTCCGCACCCCACGTCAGACCCGAAAGGTCGACGTCCACCGCACTCGGTGGCAGCAGTTGCTCGCCGTTGGACATGCGCGACCCCCTGATGGCGTAGGTGACTCACCTCACATTCTGTACCTCCCGCAACGAACTCGCACCCAACTTCGCCAACCGGACACTCAACCGAGAACCGACGGCATCGTCGCAGACTCACCCAACACGTGTTCCGAGAGGAACACCTCGACGACCTCGTACCAGACCTTCGTGTGTTGCGGCGCGAGTATCCAATGGTTCTCCTCCGGGAAGTACAGGAAACGGTGCACCGTCGACCCGTCGTGGTCAGCCGGTAGGCCGGACTCCGACAGCAACTCGTACCACAGGCGAAGCCCCTCACCGATCGGTACGCGATAGTCGCGGTCACCGTGAATCACGAGCATCGGTGTCGAGATGTCGGCAACGAACAAATGCGGCGAATTCTCCACCGCCATCTCGGGCGTCATCTCACGCTGCCAGTACCAGGCCGCATCCGTGGTGGGTCCGAACTGGTCCAGCGCCCACAGACTCGCGTGAGTGACGATTGCCCGGAACCGATCGGTGTGACCGGCAATCCAATTTGCCATGTAGCCGCCGAAGGATCCGCCCATCGCCGCGGTTCGTTTCTCATCGATCTCGGACAACGCCACCGCCGCATCGGTCAACGCCATCAGATCGGTGAACGGCGCACGCCCCCAGCGTCCCCACCCACGTTGCACGAACTCCTGGCCGTACCCGGTCGACAACGCCGGGTCCGGCAGCAACACGGCATATCCCTTCGCTACCAGCAACCACGGACACCAGCGCCATGACCAGGAATTCCATGATCCGAGCGGACCGCCGTGTATCCACAACAGCAGCGGCACGCGAGCGTGTGGGGTCGCACCGTTCGGGACAGCCAGCCAGCCTCGGAGCGGTGTTCCGTCGTACGCAACCGTCGTCACTTCCGTGAGTGTGCCCGGCAACTCGGGCACCGGGGCCGGTGAGCGAAGTTCGGTGACGTCTCCGGTGGTGAGATTCACCTTCACCGGGTACGGCGGCCGTTCGTATGACGTGCGCAGCGCGAACACACTCACTCCGTCCGGACTCATCTGTACATCGGTGTAGGCAGCGTCGTCTGTCGTGATCTGCTCGGGCGCCCCGCCGTCCCGAACCAGGAACATCGGCCCGCGCCCCCGGTCATCGGCAGTGATCACGAGCCCCGATCCGTCGGGCAGCCATGCCGCCGACGTCGGCCATCGGTCCCAGCCCTCGGCGACCTGGGTGATTTCGCCGGTGCCGAACCGAATCTGCTGCAGAGTGACCCGTGGGGCGAGGTCGGGGGTCGATGCCGATTCACGCGTGTACACCACCCGGGTGCCGTCCGGCGACACCACCGGATCCGTCAAGTCTGCGTTCTCCTCGTCGAGTAACATGGTTCGTTCACCGCTCTCGACGTCGATGCGTACCAGGATCGAACGCAACGATGCCAGCGGACCCGGCTTCGTCCACGAGGTCACGAGGAAGGTGCCGTCCGAGCTGAGGGAGAAGCTCGTCTCGCGCAGGGCGGCGCCGACGTCCGGGACAAGGTCTTTCGGTGTGGCCGTATCGGAATCAGCGGGCAGGTCGGCGGCCAGCAGGTGCGGGACCTCGGGGCCGAGATCGTGATCCCAATGCCGCACCGGGTAGGCGGAGTGCAGCAAGGCCGACACCTTCTTGTCCTTGCGCTCGTCACGTATCCGATCGTCGTCCTCGTCACCTGTCGCGGATGCCATCAGTGGTGCGGTCACCACGAATCGATCGGCGCGACGCGCGGTACGCACACCGGACACACCACCTTTGCGCTGGAGAACAGGCCAAGCTTCGCCCCCACCGGCCGACAGACACCACAGAGCGGTCGGCGGCTTGTCGTCCTCACCGGTAGGCCGTGCCGCCAAGAAGAGAAGATCCCCTCCGGCAGTGAATGCCGCCCCCGACTCCCCGGTACTCCCGCGGGTCAGTCTGCGAGGCTCCCGTTCTCCCGTGACGTCCACATCCCACAGTGCCGTCACGTATTTCGTGGACTCACCGTCGAGAACCGACTGTGCAACCACAAGTCGCTCACCGTCGGGTGACAGCACCAACCCGCTGAGGCGCCCGAGTTGCAGATAGTCGTCGATGTCGTCGAAGGGCGTACCGGCATGAAGTTCGGGAATCGAAGTCACAGATTGTTGGTATCACGCCGCACTCGGCCGCGTGCGCAATCTATCGAGCGTCACGCCACATTGCGTACAGCGTCGGCCCACCATCCGGCACCACGATCTCTCGAGTCACGGCGAACCCGAAACGCTCGTAATACGGAACATTCGATTCCTTGCTCGACTCGAGATAAGCGGACGCGCCGGAGGCGTCGCACCTCGCCAGTCGCGAGTTCAGCAACGCCGTACCGTACCCGGCCCCGCGGACTGCGGAGCCGATCGTCGACAGGTACCAGTGCGGCGCCTTCGGATGGGCATCCTCCATGACCCCGTCGAGCTGTGCACCTGCACCTACCCGGCGACCCAGCGCCCTGAATATCGATGGGAACATCATCAGGCTGGAAACCGGCGATTGTTGCCACTTCTCAGGCGGATCCCACAGGGTAGCGCCACCGATCATGCCGGCGTGGTCGGTTGCCACCTCGCTACCGCCACCTTTCAGGTGATGGTAGCGGGTGATCGCGGAGAAGAACCGACTCATGCGTATCGCGCGATCTTCGGGGTTCGGCAACATCCAGGTCATCACCGGATCGTCGTCGAACGCTTCAGCGAGCACCCCCGACAACTCGATGATGTCGTGACTCTGGGCGGGGCGGACGTTCACAGCCATACAGCAAACCTACAGCCGATCGCCGCTCTACCCCCGGGAATAATCGCGATCAACGAACCAGAGGCGCGATCCGTCCGGGAATCTCTTCCAAGGCGAACGGAAGGCTGAGCACCGTACTCCACGTCATCGCCTCGGCTGCTTCGTCCTCGAGAATGATCGCCCGACCGTCCTTCACTACGTCCAACTGCTGGTAAAGCGGAGTCTTGTCGAGTTCGGCGCGCAACTTGTCACCGAAGCCGCCGCCCGCGTACCACACGAGCAGGTCCACATCGGCGAGCGTGAGTTGCTCGGTACTGATCTCGGCGAAGTTCGCGTTCATCTCCTCCAGCACAGGAGGGTTCACGAATCCGAGCTCGGTGAAGAATCGAACCTTCGGGTCCTCGGCTCCGTACACACCGAACTGTCCCGGCCCCTTCAAGGCGCCGACCATGACCGTCTTTCCTTCGAACGCGGCGTTGTTCGTTCGCGCAGTCACGAAGCCGCCTTCCACCTCGGCCACAAGCGAGCCGGCCTTCTGCTGCTGCCCCAGCGCATCGCCGAGGATCGCGGCCTGTTCCTGCCACGGCACTCCGTAATCGGCGTACTCCTTGGGCTGTGCCACCGTAGGAGCAATCGCGCTGAGCTTGTCGTACTCGGAACTCTTCAGGCCCGAGTATGTGGCCACGATCAGATCAGGGGCCGCGACAGCCACCTTCTCGAAATCGATGCCGGTGGATGCCGACGCCACGATCTCGGGCACATTGTCACCGGCAATGTCCTTGGCCCAGGGCCACAACCCGCCCGGATAGTCCCCATACCAGTCGAATGTGCCGACCAGCGTTCCACCGAGCGCGAGTACGGTGTCGTGGTCGTTGTATCCCACGCTCACGATCCGCTGCGGAGCAGCAGGAACCTCCGTCGTACCGTACTTGTGCTCGATGGTCGCCCCCGTGGCACCGCCACCACTCCCCGAGGAATCGCTGCTGCATGCAGCGGCGAACGCGAGCATGGCGCCGCCCGACGCAATCAGGAATCCTCGTCGGCTGAGGGGGGTGTTCACGGCACTCATTCGGTGAGCCTCTCGGAAGAGTCGGACTGATGGTCGAGCCGACACTACCGCGCAGTACCTGCGCGATGGTGAGGCACGTGCCGTCCGCTGGACCAGAATGGGCGGCTTACCCTTGGACATACTGCCGAAGAGCGACACCACGTGGTGAAAGGAGGTCCGATGGGTCGAGTCACCACACGTAGACGAGTCCTTCGTATCACCCCGGCGGGAGCCTCCCCGCGACCGGACACCCTCGCTGTCGAGGAGCCGTTCGAGATGCGGGTCGCCGGCCGCGCGCTGTCGGTGACGATGCGCACTCCGGGTGCGGACATCGACCTCGTACACGGGTCACTGTTCACCGAGGGCATCATCCACAGCCGCGAAGATGTGTCGAGTGTCCGCTACTGCAACGGCGTCGACGCAGCGGGCCTCAACACCTACAACGTCGTCGATGTCGACCTGGCCGGGGGCATCACCATTCCGGAGCAGGAGCACCGCCGTACCGTCGTCAACTCGGCGTGCGGGGTGTGCGGCAAGACTGCAGCCGAGGACATCGCACAACGGTCCCGATTCTCGAATCTCGCCGACCACCTGTCCGTCACCGCCACGGCGATGTCGACGATGCCAGACACCCTGCGGCACGGGCAGCGAGCATTCGCGTCGACCGGTGGATTGCACGGCGCTGCCCTGTTCACCGCGGACGGCTCACTACTCGTGCTACGTGAGGACGTGGGCAGACACAACGCGGTCGACAAGGTAATCGGGTGGGCTGTCCGGCAGGACCGTCTCCCACTTTCGGACGCGGTCCTCATCGTCAGCAGCCGGGCTTCGTTCGAACTTGTCCAGAAAGCCGCAATGGCCGGTGTGCCGGTCCTCGCAACGTTGTCCGCCCCATCCTCGTTGGCAGTGGATTTGGCCGACGAAACGAGCATGACGCTCCTCGGATTTCTCCGGGGCGAATCGATGAACGTCTACACCCACCCCGAACGCGTGAAAGCCGGTCGGTGACGGCTCACTGCAATCGGCAGATGTAGTCGATTGCAGCGCGGTACCCGTCGACTCCCAGTCCGGCGATCACCCCCGTGGCAATCCCCGAAACATACGAGCGATGGCGAAACTCTTCGCGCGCGTGAATATTGCTGATGTGCACCTCGACGAGCGGAACCTCGAGCGTCACCAGCGCGTCCCGCAAGGCAACCGACGTGTGTGTGTATCCCCCCGGATTGATCACGACGCCGGAAGCGGACTGCCTCGCCTCGTGCACCCAATCGATGAGGACACCCTCGTGGTTCGACTGACGCGCATCGATTTCGCGCCCCGCCTGCTCTGCCGCACTCCGGCACAATTGTTCGACGTCATCGAGAGTGGCAGAACCGTACAACGCAGGTTCACGAAGACCCAGCAAATTCAGATTGGGCCCGTTCAGGACGAAAATCGGTCGATCGGGAGCCATCTGTCGCTCGGCCGCCATCGTGCGCTACGCGCTCTTCTCGCGCCGCTCGCCCCGTTCGGGCTTGCGCGGAACAATCGTGGGAAGAACATTGTCCGTGACCGTCTCCGCACTGACCACAACGCGTGCGACATCGTCGCGGCTGGGGATGTCGTACATCACGGGAAGTAGGACCTCTTCCATGATGGCCCGCAGTCCGCGAGCACCGGTACCGCGCAGGATCGCCTGATCCGCGATCGCTTCCAGACCATCTTTGGTGAACTCGAGTTCGACGTTGTCCATGTCGAACAAGCGCGTGTACTGCTTCACGAGTGCGTTCTTTGGTTCGGAAAGAATCTGGACGAGCGACTCCTTGTCCAGGTTTGTCACCGACGCGACGATCGGCAGGCGCCCGATGAACTCGGGTATCAGACCGAACTTGATCAGGTCCTCGGGCATGACCTCGGCGAAGTGATCCTGCGTGTCGATCTCGGCCTTGGAACGCACTTCCGCCCCGAAACCGATACCGCGCTTACCGATACGATCCGAAACGATCTTCTCGAGACCCGCGAACGCGCCGGCCACGATGAAGAGCACGTTCGTGGTGTCGATCTGGATGAATTCCTGATGGGGGTGCTTGCGTCCGCCCTGCGGGGGAACGCTCGCCTGCGTGCCCTCGAGGATCTTCAACAGTGCCTGCTGAACACCTTCACCCGAGACGTCCCGAGTGATCGACGGG
This sequence comes from Rhodococcus quanlei, assembly GCF_055231015.1. Lineage (NCBI taxonomy): Bacteria > Bacillati > Actinomycetota > Actinomycetes > Mycobacteriales > Nocardiaceae > Rhodococcus > Rhodococcus quanlei. Next base: position 150,549 of record NZ_JBUYWD010000003.1, read on the forward strand.
TTCTCGCTCTTGCGCGCGATCTTGTCGACCTCGTCGATGTAGATGATGCCGGTCTCGGCGCGCTTCACGTCGTAATCCGCAGCCTGGATCAGCTTGAGGAGAATGTTCTCGACGTCCTCACCGACATAGCCGGCCTCGGTCAGCGCCGTGGCGTCGGCGATCGCGAACGGAACGTTCAGCATCTTGGCCAACGTCTGCGCAAGGTAGGTCTTGCCGCAGCCGGTGGGCCCGAGCATCAAAATGTTGGACTTGGCCAATTCGACGGATTCGCCGTGGGCGTCGCGGTTCTTGTCACCCGCCTGGATCCGCTTGTAGTGGTTGTAAACGGCAACGGCCAACGATCGCTTGGCGGAGTCCTGGCCGATCACATAGTTCTCGAGGAAGTCGCGAATTTCCGCAGGCTTGGGCAGTTCGTCGAGCTTGACGTCACTGGTTTCGGCCAGTTCCTCTTCGATGATCTCGTTGCACAAGTCGATGCACTCGTCGCAGATGTACACCCCAGGTCCTGCAATGAGCTTCTTGACCTGCTTCTGACTCTTGCCACAAAAAGAGCACTTGAGCAGATCCCCGCCGTCTCCGATGCGTGCCATCTCGTCAGGCCCCTACTTCCTTCGTTTCCGTGCAACCCTCGTCCCGAAGTGGATCCGAACGAAAGCCCGTCATGTGACCGTACCCGCAGATCGGGAACAAGGTCGACTGGTTACCACCGATTCGCCGACCGAGTATCGGAACACTCTGCCGATCGAACCCTTTCCGACCCGAAACTGGACCGCTCGCGCGGTCGCCTCCGGCGGATTCAGCCTCGCGGATTACACCCCGGGCTCGCGGGAACCACCCAAACCGGGCGTGTCGCGCGAGCCGGGGCGCAGCAGTCCGAGCGACCTACTTCTGGGCGCTGAGCTTGCGGTACTCGAGTACGTCGTCGATGATCCCGTACTCCTTGGCCTCCTCGGCGGTGAGGATCTTGTCGCGGTCGGTGTCCTTACGGATCACGTCGGCATCCTTGCCTGTGTGCCGTGCCAATGTCAGTTCCATCTGGCGACGCATACGTTCGATCTCACCGGCTTGGATCTCGAGATCGGAGACCTGCCCCTGTATGCCCTCGGTCGCCGGCTGGTGGATCAACACACGAGCGTTCGGCAGAGCCAAGCGCTTTCCGGGAGTACCGGCGGCCAGGAGCACTGCGGCAGCGGACGCGGCCTGTCCGAGGCAGACGGTGTTGATGTCGGCGCGTACGTACTGCATGGTGTCGTAGATCGCCATCAACGACGTGAACGAACCACCAGGCGAGTTGATGTACATGGTGATGTCACGGTCCGGATCGAGCGACTCGAGAACTAGCAACTGGGCCATGACATCGTTCGCAGACGCATCGTCCACCTGCACGCCGAGGAAGATGATGCGCTCCTCGAACAGCTTGTTGTACGGGTTGGATTCTTTGACTCCGTAGCTCGAGTGCTCGATGAACGACGGCAGGATGTAGCGGCTCTGCGGGCCGGCCGGGGCCTGGCCACCGAGCTGACGGGGATCGAACATGTTGGTCATCGGTTCTCCAAATGTTGGTGGGGCGCAGGACTCGAGGGCAGCCGCTAGCTGCCCGACGTCTGACGCGCGCGGGACACGACGTGGTCCACGAAGCCGTACTCGAGTGCCTGGGTCGCCGTGAACCAACGATCACGATCCGAGTCCTCGAGAATCTGCTCGAGAGTCTGGCCCGTGTGTTCTGCGATGAGCTCGGCCATTTCGTGCTTGGTGTGCTTGAACTGCTCGGCCATGATCGCGATGTCGCTGGCCGTGCCGCCGATTCCGGCCGATGGCTGGTGCATCATGATCCGTGCGTGTGGCAGCGCGTACCGCTTGCCCTTCGCGCCTGCCGACAGCAGGAACTGTCCCATCGACGCGGCAAGACCCATCCCGAAGGTCGCGACGTCGCACTCCGCGAACTGCATCGTGTCGTAGATCGCCATACCGGAGGTGACCGAACCACCCGGGGAGTTGATGTACAGGGAAATGTCCCTGGTGGGGTCTTCGGCCGACAACAGCAGGATCTGGGCGCACAACTTGTTCGCGATGTCGTCGTCAACCTGGGTACCGAGGAAAATGATGCGCTCGCGCAGCAGGCGTTCGTAGACCGAATCGCTGAGGTTCAATCCAGCGGTGGCCGAGGTCATGGCGGGACTCTGCAAAGTCTCCAGGTGATTGGAAGTCACGGTACCTGCCTTCTCGATAAATCGTCGATTGCTGACACTGACCCTAACGAAGTGGGGGGGGGCCCCCGTGCCCCGGGGGCCCCCCCCACCGCGCAAACGGGAAAACAAAAA
>NZ_JBUYWD010000004.1:0-97648 GCF_055231015.1 Rhodococcus quanlei
TCGCGTGGTTGCCTCACTGCCCCCAACCCCTGGGGGGGGGCCCCGGGCCCCGGGGGCCCCCCCCACTTCGCTGAAAGCGGAAAACTCTTCACAGGCGACAGCGGAAGATATGTCCGCCACCTGGCTTTTTACTTGTCTTCGCTCTCGGCAGAATCCGACGCCGTGTCGTCGCCGCCGGCTTCGTTTCCACCGAAAAGCTCCGCGGTGTCGACCTCGGCACCGGTGGTGTCGGTGATCTTGGCCTGCTCCACGACGGAGGCGAGAGCCTTGCCGCGGCGAACGTCCGCGAAGACGGCGCCGAGCTGACCGGCCTGCTGGATCTGCTGGATGAACTGCTCCGGCGGCATGCCATAGCGCTGCGCCTGGAACAGGATGCGCTCGGTGAGCTCGTCCTGGCCGACGGTGACGTCTTCGGCGTCGGCGATCGAATCGAGCAGGAGCTGGGTCTTCACAGACTTCTCTGCACCCTCGCGCGCATCTTTGTCGAATTCCTCGCGTGTGGTGCCCTGCTCCTCGAGTGCCTTGGCGAACGCCTCCTCGTCATGGTCGAAGCCATGGATGGCGTCGTGCTGAGCCGCATCCACCTCGGACTTGACCACGGCCTCCGGAAGCGGAACCTCGACCGTACCGAGCAACTGCTCGAGCACCTTGTCGCGGATCTGGCCGGCCTGCTCGACCTTGCGCACGCGCCCGACCCGCTCACGCAGATCTGCATTCAACTCCTCGAGGGTGTCGAACTCGCTCGCCAGCTGCGCGAACTCGTCGTCCGCCTCGGGCAGTTCGCGCTCCTTGACGGTGCCGACAGTCACCGTGACGACAGCTTCCTTGTCCGCGAATTCACCTGCAACGAGAGTGGACGGGAAATCCTTCGACTCGCCGGCCTTCAACCCGATGACGGCCTCGTCGAGACCCTCGATGAGCTGTCCGGAACCGACCTCGTGTGACAGGCCGCTTGCCGTCGCCTCGGGGACCGGTTCGCCGTCGACGGTGGCGGTCAGGTCGATGGACAGGAAGTCGCCGTCCTGCACACCACGATCGACACCGGTGAGGGTCCCGAAACGCTGACGCAGCGACAACAGCTGCTCGTCCACGGCCTCGTCGGTGATCTCGACCGGATCGACCTCGACGGCCAGCGTCGAGTAGTCGGGAAGGGTGATCTCGGGACGAACGTCGACCTCGGCGGCGAATTCGAGGACGTCACCGTCTTCGAGCTTGGTGATCTCGATCTCGGGCTGGCCGATGGCCTTCACCTCGGAACTCGTCACGGCCTCCGAGTAGCGGCCGGGAAGCGCGTCGTTGACGACCTGCTCGAGCACGGCGCCACGACCGACGCGCGCTTCGAGAAGCTTGGCCGGGGCCTTGCCGGGACGGAAGCCTGGGAGGCGGATCTGCTGCGCGAGGGCCTTGTAGGCCTTGTCGAAATCAGGCTTGAGCTCCTCGAAGGGCACCTCAACGTTGATACGGACTCGCGTCGGGCTCAGCTGCTCGACGGTGCTCTTCACGAAAATGGCTCCTTCATCTGGTCGTGCACGTTCGATTTCGACAGGTTTGCTGTCTGGTGGATCTGGTCGGGGTGACAGGATTTGAACCTGCGACCCTCCGCTCCCAAAGCGGATGCGCTACCAAGCTGCGCTACACCCCGGTCCGAGCAAGCCCTCGACTACCTCGTGAGGACCCGAGGAACGATCCTACGGCCCCCCGATTATGAAATCCAAAGCGAGGTTGGGTACAGTTTCTCAACGCAAGCAGAGATCGCTGTTCACAGCCTTTTCCGCCTGCACGGGGATGTAGCTCAATGGTAGAGCCTCAGTCTTCCAAACTGATTACGCGGGTTCGATTCCCGTCATCCCCTCCACAAGGAGCGCTCCCACTCGGGAGCGCTCCTTTTTGTGTCGAACAGTCCCTCGAACTCGGCTTTGTGAGGATGCTCACGGCCCGCCCCCCCGGACCCATGTCCGAACCAATGTCACAGCGGTTCGTTCCCCGCGAACCACTGTGACATCGGTCGACCAGGGCAATCGTCGGTACTGTGGAAATTGCCCGATTCACCATCTCCGCACTGCAAGCACCCCGAGGTCCCCATGGAGATCCTTCTCATCGTTCTCGTCCTGGCAGTGGTCGTCTTCCTCGTCGCCAAGACGCAGGGCCGGTCCACCGCGAATCAACTGGACGACGCCAAGGCCGACGCCCGCCAGGCAATCGAGCGCCTCGGCGGTCAGGTGTTCAACCTGGCCGGCTCCGACACCGCGTCGAAGCAGGCACTTGCCGACGCATCCGAGCGGTACACCGCGGCAGGCTCTCAGATCGACCAAGCGGACAGCCCAGCGCAAGCCCGTCTCGCCAAGCAGACCGCGCTCGAAGGTCTCTACTACATTCGGGCCGCACGGGTAGCGATGGACATGGACCCTGGACCGGAAGTACCGAGCCTGGACGGCCAGAAGGCCGCTGGAACCGTGACGGAAGAGCGTGAGGTCGACTTCGAGGGACGCCGCGTCGCCGCATCCCCCACCCCCTCGAATCGCACACCCAACTACTACCCCGGTGGACGCGTCGCGGGACGACCCGTTCCTGCCGGCTGGTACTCCGAACCCTGGTGGCGTCCGGCCCTCCTCGCGGGCGCCTGGGGTATGGGGTCGATGTTCCTGTTCTCGGCGATGTTCTCCGGCATGGCCGGCGTCGGCTACGACGCGCAGGCGTTCGAGAGCGGTGCCGGTGATGCGTCGCAGGAGATCGGTGACGGTGGCGATATGGAGGGTGGGGGCGATCCCGGAGACCTGGGTGGTGCCGGGGACATGGGAGACGCGGGCGGTGACGGCGGCCTCTTCGGAGACGGCTTCGGAGGCTTCGACTTCTGACCTCGGTGCGTGGCCGACGAGCTTCTGGACTCGTCAACCACTCACAGGGGTTGGCAGGTGGGGCACCAGAACAGGTTTCTGGCCTTCATCACCTTGTGCAGTACCGGGGTTCCACACACTCGGCACGGTGACCCGGCCCGGCGATACACATAGGTACGGGGACGATCCTTCGCGTACGAGGGTTCGCCCGTGTCGTCCTCCGGTCGAACGACGTGCATCCGACCTCGCTCGACTCCGATCTCCATCAGGGACACCAGGTCGTCCCACAACGCCGTCCATTCGTCTCTGGACACAGCATGCCCAGGCCGTTCGGGATGAATGTTGTGCCGGAAGAGAACCTCGGCACGGTAGACGTTGCCGACGCCCGCCAGCACCGTCTGATCCATCAGCAGGGCGCCGATGGCCGTCCTGGATCGCGAGATTCGTGCCCACGCCCGATCCGGGTCAGAGTCCCGACGTAGTGGGTCCGGACCGAGGCGTTCGACAAGTGCGTCCACCTGAGGTGGGTCCAGCACCTCGCAGGTGATGGGACCGCGTAGATCGGTGCCGAAGACGGACCCGATCATTCGCATCCGCACCTGCCCCACGGGAGGCCCCATCGGCACCGACGAGTCGGTGAATGCTCCGTAGAGCCCGAGATGGACGTGCACGATCCGGTCGGATTCGTAGTGGTGGAACAGGTGCTTGCCCCAGGCGTCTGCTCGCACGAAGACGCGACCGTCGACGACGGCCGCGTCTCGCGCGAATCGGCCTTGGGGACTCGACACACGCACCGAAGAACCGGCGAACTCGCGGTGATGGAGGCGCGCCAGCCGGTGCAGAGTGTGCCCTTCGGGCACGGAGCTACCTCAGGCCTGTGGAACTGCCGGAGCGACGCCGGTCTTCTCGTACTCGGCGAGGATGTCGATGCGCCGCTGGTGACGCTCCTCTTCCGACCAAGCAGTGGCGAGGAATGCGTCGACGATCGCCAGCGACTCCTCGAGCGAATGCATGCGGCCACCGATCCCGATGAGCTGGGCGTTGTTGTGCTGACGCGCCAGCTGTGCCGTTTCGACGCTCCATGCCAGAGCGCATCGTGCGCCCGGCACCTTGTTGGCGGCGATCTGCTCGCCGTTCCCGCTGCCACCGAGCACGATTCCGAGGCTCCCCTCGTCGGCGACGACGCGGCGTGCCGCCTCGATGCAGAACGCGGGGTAGTCGTCCACCGCGTCGTAGACGTGCGCACCGCAGTCGATGGCTTCGTGGCCCGCGGCGGTCAGATGTTCGATGATCTCTTTCTTACGTTCGAATCCGGCATGGTCGGCACCCAGGTATACGCGCATGCGCAAGATTCTTGCAGACGGATGGACGGTCGCGATTGGTTGCCTCACCGCGCGGTCCCCAAACGAACGACATTGGCCCTGATCTTGGTCGCATGCATCCCGGCCACCCGACGAATCCACACTTCGCGGGTTCGGCCACTCCCCATACCCTCAGTCCACTCCCCCACACCATCAGAATCCCCAGTGGCGGTCCGGGCAGCGGCGACAGGAGCAATGGGGGTTTCGTACCAGTGCGCTCGGGACGTTCGGGGCTCATGCCGTACGACGACCCCGTTCGCCATCCTTGGGAGATTCCCCTCCTGGTGGTCGTCGTGGCTCTGACGGCCATCCTCTACGTATCGGCGCTTGTCGCGCTGACGGTTCCGCATGAGGACATGAGATACACGGCCGACAACCACGGCTACTGCGTCCGCCCGCAGGGCGCGCGGGTCGCGATGGGGGTACTGGGTGCCGGCAAGTACCTCGTCACCGTCGTCGGTTTCGACGAGTCGGCAGACCGCGCCACCAACGAACGGGGATTCTTTCCCTGGTTCGTCAACCTGTTGTCGAGCCACCCCGTTCTGACGTGGCAGGCGGTCGCACTACGCAACCGGACCCGACATGGGTCGTTGTTCCTCGAACCGAGCCAGATCTGCCGGGATCCACACTCTTCGGCGCCGATCCCGGCAGGGCAACCCTGGCCCGGGTGAGCTCTCGTCTAGTCGAATTGCGGGTCCTCGTTGCGGGTGCGCTTGAGCTCGTAGAAGTGCGGGTAGCCCGCCAATGCGACTGCACCGTCCCACACTCGTCCTGCGTCCTCGCCTCTCGGAATCCGTGAGAGGACGGGCCCGAAGAATGCCACTCCGTTGACATGGATGGTCGGTGTGCCGACGTCGGGTCCGACCGCGTCCATTCCGGCGGCGTGACTTTCGCGAAGCGCAGTGTCGTATTCGTCCGAGTCGGCAGCGGTGGCGAGTTCCGCATCGAGTCCCACCTCGGTGAGCGAAGCCGCGATCACGTCCGACAAGTCCTTGTTGCCCTCGTTGTGGATCCGGGTGCCCATCGCCGTGTACAGCGGCAGGAGGATCTCGTCGCCATGCTTGTGCGCCGCGGCAATCAGTACGCGGACCGGTCCCCACCCCTTGGTCATCAACTCCTGATAGTCCTCGGGCAACTCACGTCCTTCGTTGAGCACAGCCAGGCTCATGACGTGAAACCTGCTCTCGAGATCGCGGACCTTCTCCGCTTCGAGAATCCAGCGGGACGTGATCCAGCACCACGGGCACAGCGGATCGAACCAGAAGTCCGCGACGTCCTTGGATCCGGTCGTCTGTCGAGAACTGTCCGTACTCATCTACACGCTCCTCGGTAGGTATTGCTTGCTCACGCACTGCGTCATATGCAACACGGATCATGCACCAATACTTCCCGACCACCACCCGACACTGCGGGCGCGGACGTAGGGTCGAAATCGAGTCGCATCGACACGCACCGGTTGCCAGGGACAGGAGAGGCTCACCATGTCGGATCGAAATTTCGTGATCATCGGCGGCGGTCTCGCGGGCGCGAAGACCGCCGAGGCGTTACGTGTGTTGGACTTTCCCGGGTCGGTGGTCCTGCTTTCCGAAGAGGACCACCTGCCGTACGAGCGGCCACCATTGTCGAAGGAGCACCTCGCGGGCAAGAAGCCCCTGGCCGAGTTCACCGTTCACAACGGCGACTGGTACCGAGATCAGCACATCGACCTGCGGCTCGGAACACGCGCCGAGGCCATCGACCGGACAAATCGGACGGTGTCCCTTCCCGACGGCTCGGCCATCCCCTACGACAAACTGGCCCTCGCCACCGGTTCCCGAGCGAACCGCCCACCGATCCCCGGGGCCGACGCAGAAGGCGTGCGCTATCTCCGAACAATCGAAGAATCGGACGGACTCGTCGACGGCCTCGCGCCCGACGCGTCGATCGCCATCATCGGCGCCGGGTGGATCGGCCTCGAGGTGGGCGCCTCCGCTCGCGAACGTGGGGCGAACGTCACGATCGTCGAATCCGCCGAGCTTCCCCTGCTCGGTTCCCTCGGACCCGAAATGGGCCGGGTGTTCGCCGATCTGCACCGCGACAACGGCGTGAAGCTGCACCTGGGTGCAACCGTCGAGGAGATCTCGACCGACAACGGACGGGCCACGGGCGTTCACCTGGCCGACGGCACGGCCATCTCCGCCGACCTCGTTCTCGTCGCGGTGGGGGCATCGCCGAATCTCGAGCTGGCGAGCGCGGCGGGGCTCGACGTCGACGGCGGCGTGCTGGTCGACGCATCGCTGCGCACCTCCGACCCCGATATCGTTGCGGTCGGTGACATCGCCTCGCACCAGCATCCGACGATCGGGTCCCGAGTTCGCGTGGAGCACTGGGCGAATGCGCTCAACCAGCCTGCAGTCGCGGCGGCCACCATGCTCGACCGAAGCAGCGAATACACCAGTCTTCCGTACTTCTTCACGGACCAGTACGACCTCGGCATGGAGTACTCGGGATACGTCCCAGCAGACGGTTACGACCGCGTCGTTGTGCGCGGGGACACGAGCACACGCGAATTTCTCGCGTTCTGGCTTGCCCAGGACGACACCGTTCTGGCCGGAATGAACGTGAACATCTGGGATGTCACCGACCAGATCAAATCGCTGGTGGCGGCCAAGGCTCGTGTCGATCCCGACCGTCTGGCCGATACGTCGGTGGACCTGTCCGACCTGTCGCCGTAACTCTGCATCTCCGTCCGTGATGGGATGGCAGCATCGAACGAGAGCGCCGGACCATCCCCGAGGAGACCTAGTGGCACCACCGAATCTGACCCGCGAACAGGCCGCGACCCGTGCGGAACTGCTGTCGGTCGACAACTACGCGATCGAGCTCGATCTCACGGACGGAAACGGCAAGCCCGGCGAAACCACCTTCGTCTCCAAGACGAAGGTCGCTTTCCGGGCGACGGAAGGTGCGTCGAGTTTCATCGACCTCGTCGCGACCCGCGTTCGGTCGGCCACACTCAACGGAACCGAACTCGATCTGACCGAGTACGACGAATCGACCGGCATCGCCCTGCCCGCCCTCGCGACGGACAACGAACTCGTCGTCGAGGCGGAGTGCGCATACTCGCACACCGGTGAGGGTCTGCACCGATTCGTCGACCCCTCCGACAGTTCCGTGTACCTGTATTCGCAGTTCGAAACAGCCGATGCGAAACGCATCTTTGCCTGCTTCGATCAGCCGGATCTCAAGGCCACCTTCGATGTTCGAGTGATCGCGCCCGCCGACTGGAAGGTGATCTCGAACGCGGCCGTAGACCCGGCGGCTGCCGATTCCGGCACGCATGTCTTCGGGACGACTCCGTTGATGAGCACCTACCTGGTCGCGTTGATCGCCGGCCCCTACGCCGAGTGGAACGACACGTATTCGGACGACCACGGCGATATTCCGTTGGGGATCTTCTGCCGCGCGTCCCTCGCCGAGTACATGGATGCCGAGCGCCTGTTCACCGAGACGAAGCAGGGCTTCGGCTTCTATCACGAGAAGTTCGGTGTGCCCTACGCGTTCGGCAAGTACGACCAATTGTTCGTACCCGAGTTCAATGCCGGCGCGATGGAAAACGCGGGTGCCGTCACGTTCCTCGAGGACTACGTGTTCCGGTCCAAGGTCACCCGGTACGCCTATGAGCGTCGCGCCGAAACGGTGCTACACGAAATGGCGCACATGTGGTTCGGCGACCTCGTCACGATGCGGTGGTGGGACGATCTGTGGCTCAACGAGTCGTTCGCCACGTTCGCGTCGGTGCTGTGCCAGACGGAGGCGACGGAGTACACCAACGCCTGGACGTCGTTCGCGAATGTCGAGAAATCGTGGGCATATCGTCAGGACCAGTTGCCGTCCACGCACCCGATCGCGGCGGACATCCCCGACCTCGCCGCGGTCGAAGTGAACTTCGACGGCATCACCTACGCCAAGGGCGCGAGCGTGCTGAAGCAGCTCGTCGCCTATGTCGGTCTCGAACCGTTCCTTGCCGGTCTGCGTGAGTACTTCCGCGATCATGCGTTCGGTAACGCCACCTTCGACGACCTGCTCGGAGCGCTCGAGAAGTCGTCCGGACGTGATCTGTCGGGTTGGGGCACGCAGTGGCTCAAGACCACCGGCCTGAACATCCTGCGACCTGATTTCGATGTCGACGACGACGGCAACTTCACGCGGTTCGCAGTAGTACAGGACGGCGCAGAGCCGGGCGCAGGCGAGCGACGGGTTCACCGCGTCGCTGTCGGCGTGTACGACGACCAGGACGGCAAGCTGGTCCGCACGCACCGGGTCGAGCTGGATCTCGATTCTGCCGAGCGCACCGACGTTCCCGATCTGGTGGGAATCTCACGCGGCAAGCTGATTCTGGTCAACGACGACGACCTCACCTACTGCTCTGTGCGGTTGGACCCCGAATCGTTGGCGACGGCAATCGACCGTGTGGGTGACATCGCCGAATCACTCCCCCGCACCCTCGTGTGGTCGGCGGCGTGGGAGATGACGCGGCAGGCGGAGTTGAAGGCTCGCGACTTCGTGGCACTCGTCCAGCGAGGCATCGGCGCCGAGTCGGAGGTGGGGGTGGTTCAGCGTCTGCTTCTGCAGGCACAAACGGCCCTGTCCCACTACGCCGAGCCGGGTTGGGCGAAGGACCACGGCTGGCCCGACTTCGCGAACCGGCTCCTCGAGTTGGCCCGCGAGGCGGACGCCGGCTCCGATCACCAGCTCGCGTTCGTCAATGCGCTGACCGGAGCACAGCTGTCGCCGTGGCACACCGAGGTTCTGCGTGAACTGCTCGACGGTGAACCGGCCACACTGGGGCTGGACGGGCTCGTCGTCGACACCGATCTGCGGTGGCGGATCGTGGGCGCACTCGCAGCGGCAGGCGAAATCGACGCAGAGGGCATCGACACGCCGTTCATCGACGCAGAAGCCGCACGTGACCGCACGGCGGCGGGGGCGCGGCATGCGGCGTCGGCTGCGGCTTCCCGTCCGCGGGCTGCGGTCAAGGAGTCGGCGTGGACGACGGTGGTGGGCGACGACTCGGTGCCCAACATCACCGCACGCGCGATCGCCGGTGGTTTCGCCGGGGTCGGACAGTCCGAGCTCCTCGAACCGTACGTCGCCCGCTACTTCGCGGATGTTCTCGGAGTGTGGGAACGCCGTTCGAGTGAGGTGGCGCAGACGGTGGTGGTCGGCCTGTATCCGTCGTGGTCGATCAGCATCGAATCCATTGCGGCTGCCGATAGGTTCCTCGAAGGCGAATTGCCGCCTGCACTGCGCAGGCTCGTGACCGAGGGACGCGCTGGCGTGGTCCGTGCACTCGCGGCCCGCGAATTCGACGCCGGCTGACTCAACGTCCAAGTGAGAAAGTGGCCCTCCATCACTCGTGATGGAGGGCCACTTTCGGTGTCGTACTATCCACCCTCGCGTTCGAGGTAGAGCAGCACCGCGCGAACCCTCCGACTGTGTGTCGTGTCTCGCGGAAGATCCAACTTGCCGAAGATTGCATTTACATACTTCTCCACCGCGCTCACGGACAGCGACAGACGATCCGCGATGCCCATGTTGGTGAGCCCCTGGGCCACCAACCGCAAAACCTCGGATTCACGAGTTGTGAGCTCGGCAATCGGATCATGGGCACGCTCGCGTGCAAACAGTTGCCGGACGACCTCCGAATCGAACACGGTTCCACCCGACGCAATCCGTTCGAGATCGGAGAGAAAGCCGTCGACATTCGCTACACGATCTTTGAGGAGATATCCGACACCACCATTCCCCGCGGTCAACAGTTCCAACGCATTCTGGTGTTCCACGTACTGCGACAACACGAGTACTCCGAGTACCGGAAGTTCGGACTTCAACTGCCGGGCGGCGTCGAGTCCTTCAGTGGAATGGGTTGGCGGCATACGCACATCCACGATGGCAAGATCAGGAACTTCCTCCCGGACAGCGTGCAGCAATTCGACCGCATTGCCGACGGCGGCCGTCACATCGTGCCCTTCCTCTTCGAGGAGTCGGGCCAGGCCCTCACGCAAAAGCGTGGAATCTTCGGCGATCACGATCCGCACGGCACCTCCGCAGTCACTGTGGTGGGCCCTCCAGGAGGACTGTCGATCATCAGAATGCCATCGAGTGCCACGACGCGCCTGCGCAAACCCGTCAGCCCGGACCCGGTAGGATCCGCCCCGCCGGAGCCGCGGTCGAAGGCGGCGACTCTGATTCCGTCCGGTGCCGACTGCACCGAGAGATCCATGCGATCCGATCCCGAGTGCTTGGCGGCATTGGTAACAGCTTCGGCGGCCACGAAGTACACGGCTGACGCGACGTCGCGCGGCGGTTCTTCTGGGATGTCCAGATCGAGTCGAATGGTCATGTCCGTGTGAGTGGACAGCCCCCGCAATGCGGCAGCGAGTCCGTGCTCGTCGAGTAACACCGGATAGATGCGCCATGCCACGTCCCGTAATTCGGTGATCAACGCACTCGTATCGGCCAGCGCGCTGCCGATTTCATCCTCCAGATGTACGTCGGCCGATTTCCCTGCCGCCCTCTGTATACGACCGAGCTGCAACGCCAGCGCCACTGCACGTTGCTGCACTCCATCGTGCAGGGCACGCTCGATACGACGCCGTTCGTCGTCGACTGCCCTGATGACATCGGCACGAGTGCGCTCCAGCTCCCGTAATCGGATCTGTCTGGCATCGTCTCCCAGCCGAACCAGTGCGAGTCGAATGTCCCAGCGCCCCAATGTGACTGCGAGTTGGATTGCCAGATACATCCCGACGATCCCTACGGCAAGTGACACAGCCCCGTCGACGAAGGGGATGCGCCCGATCACGAGAAGCACCATTGCCCAGACCGTGTACCCCAAGGCGACGACGAGCAGCACCACAACGAGTGGCCCCAACAGAACCGTGTAACCGGCTCGCTGGAGGTGGTATCCGGCTGCATCACGATCCGGTAGGTCGCGAACCGACTCACCACCGAACCATCGGATGAGACGGTGCCGGTCGCGGCGCGCGCAAGCGATTACCTCGTTCGAACCGGGCGCAACCACAACCTGGACCACACCTGCCAGCGCGGATCCGATACCCAGAACGACACCCACAATCGCCGCGAAAGTGCGAACCATCGGGTGCGCGTCACGAATGGAATTCACTGCGTAGAGACTAACGACCGAGAGATGAGTCGGTGACACTCTTCGAGATACGGCGGGTCGCCCGAATCCCTCGCAGTCGGCGGGCGACGAAAATACCGCCGGCGATTACCGCCAGGACGATCACAATCTTCTGGAACACGGAGGCCGACGACTCCACGACGTGCCACTGCTCGCCTAGGTGGTATCCGGCGAGAACGAAGACCGCGTTCCAGATTGCACTCCCCGCCGCCGTCAGAAGAACGAACCGGCCCACCGGCATACCCACCATCCCGGCAGGAAGCGAAATCAGACTGCGCACGATCGGAACCATCCGTCCGAAAAAGACCGCGCTGCTCCCGTATCGCGCGAACCATGCCTCGCTGCGTTCGAGATCCTGGACATCGACCAAGGGCAACCGGCGCACGACTGTGAACATGCGCTCGCGGCCGAACAATGCGCCTACCAGGTACAACATCAGCGCGCCCACCACCGAGCCCGCCGTGGTCCATGCCAGTGCCCCAGGAAGAGACAGATCTCCCCGGCTGGCGGCGAACCCAGCGAGCGGCAAGATCACTTCACTCGGAAGTGGTGGGAACAGGTTTTCTGCTGCGATGGCGAATCCGGCACCCGGCCCGCCCAACGTTTCCATGAGGTCGACGGCCCAACCCGCCACCCCTCCAGTTTCAGTGGTTGCATCAATCATTGCGTCTGCGGCTACGTTCATGATGATGACGTTATAGTCGAGGAAAGTGCAGTTCACTGCGGTTTTCCGCACTATTTCGGGCATGTCGGGTGAGGTTTTCCGCAGCGCGACGGCCTCACTGTCGTTCACGACAAGCAGAACACCGCCGCGGCGGTAGCAGCAAACACCACGAAACTGTCCGACTCCCCTGACGCAACCACCATCGTCATCGCCCGCCCGCTTTCCGAACGGTACGAGTATGTGGTGTAGCCGATCAACTGACCGCCGTGCCCCCACAGTTCCACCCCGCATGGCAGGTCGAACCTCTGGAGACCGAGCCCGTACCGAAAACCCATCCCCATCGGCACTGTTGCCTTCATCTCCGAGAGCATGGCAGGACTGATGAGGCGCCCCGACAGCAACGCGCCGAGAAACACGTTCAAGTCTGCGGTCGTCGAAATCATCTCTCCTGCAGCCCAGTCGAGCGACGGGTTCATTTCCGTGACGTCGACCACTCGACCGCCGTCGAGGCGGGTCTTCGCGGGTAGCGCTGGCACCGGGACGCGCGGGTCATGACCCGGCACACTCGTGTCACTCAGCCCGAGCGGAGCGAGTATGCGCTTCTCGATCTCGGCACCGTACGTCCGCCCGGTCACCGCCTCGATCACTGCACCGAGCACAATGTAGTTGGTGTTCGAGTATCGAAATCCTTGCCCCGGTGCGAAGTAGGGATCGTGGGAATAGGCCGATTTCAAGAGCTCTCCCGGAGAGTAGTGGCGAAACCGGTCTTCTCCGCGCCACCGGTTCGTCGACAACCCCGGTTCGTTCATGTAGTCGTACAGACCGCTGGTGTGGTTCAACACGTGCCTGATCGTCAATGCTTGCACGCCGGGCACCATGCCTGGAACAACCTGGGAGACCGGGGTATCGAGCCCGAGGTCGCCCTCGTCGACGAGCTGAAGAACGACCGTCGCAACAAAGGTCTTGGTGATGCTTCCGATCCTGAAGTGCGCATTCTCATCCGTGCCGTCGCCGGCTCCGGTCACCTGCCCCGCGGTCCAGACTCGGTTCGTCTCGGAATCGGTCACTCGCAAGAGCGCAGCCGTCGCCGCGCCCCCTGCTGCGCGATCGACCAGGAAACCGATAACGCTGGCCCGTGCCGTAACCAACACGAGGATCGCCACCACCGCAATGGCGACCAATGCAAGGAAGAAGGCACAGAGA
Organism: Rhodococcus quanlei; assembly: GCF_055231015.1. Lineage (NCBI taxonomy): Bacteria > Bacillati > Actinomycetota > Actinomycetes > Mycobacteriales > Nocardiaceae > Rhodococcus > Rhodococcus quanlei. The sequence continues at coordinate 13,249 of NZ_JBUYWD010000004.1, forward strand.
ACGCGTCGAAATGTTTTCATCCTCGAACGGTAGGAACCGGTCGGAGGTATTCACTGCCCCGAAGACCACATAATCAGCCCTGCGGGAAACCTCAGTCCGGGAGGAGAGGAACCGTGACGCCCTGGTCCCGACCGAGCAAAGTGGCCCTGGTGAGTGCGGACGAGCCGAAGCGTTCCGCACCAGATCTCGAGCGGCGTCCAGCGAACCCGAAGGGTCCTGGTCGAAGGGCAGTTCGAGTTGCTGCGGCGCTTCGGGCTCGAGATTGGCGACCGAGATACCTATGAGTGTGAGCCCACGACTCCTGGTCGTCGGTTCCGCCTCGTCCAACAGCGCACGTGCCGACTCGAGAATCGTCTCCGTGTGCGAGGACGGCATCCGGAGGGTGTGGGATCTCGTGATCCGCGTGTAGTCCCCCAACCGCAGCCTCAGCACGATGGTTCTGCCGACGCGGTCTGCCTTGCGCAGTCGACGCGTCACGCGATCGACCAGCATCATGAGAATGGCAGCCACGCCTTCCGACGAGTGTTCACCTCCTCCGAGTGCACACTGCGCTCCGACCGACTTTCGCCGGCGGCCGGTCTCGACGCGGCGAGGATCACGCGCCCACGCCAGCGAATGCACATGGTGCGCACTCGACACACCGAGCAGATGGGTCAGGCGGTCCTCCGACTCGTGCGCAAGTTGTCCCACCGTGACAATGCCTGCCCCCCGAAGCTTGCCGGAGGTGACGGCACCGACACCCCACAGTCGCTCTACAGGCAGCGGATGCAGAAATTCGAGTTCGCGATCGGGAGGGACGTGCAGCAATCCGTCCGGCTTCCCTATTGCACTCGCCACCTTCGCGAGAAACTTGGTGCGGGCGACACCGACCGTGATCGGTAACCCGACCGACCGATACACCTCACGCCGCAGCTGAGCGGCGACCTCGACCGGGGAACCCGACACTCTGCTCAGCCCAGACACGTCCAGGAACGCCTCGTCGATCGAGAGCCCCTCGACGACCGGTGTGGTCCGTTCGAACACCCGGAACACCGCCGCACTGGCGTCCGCATACGCTCGCATCCGAGGTGGCACGACCACCGCGTCCGGGCACAGGCGACGGGCCACAGCGATACCAGACGCCGTACGCACGCCGCGTGCCTTGGCCTCGTAGCTGGCCGCGAGCACCACCCCGCCACCCACGATGACCGGGACTCCCCGCAATCTCGGATCATCGCGCTGCTCCACCGCTGCATAGAACGCATCGAGATCGGCATGGAGGACAGTCGCGGCGGAACCGGACGCAATGCGCTCTCGCACAGATTCGGACACGAACGTATGTTCGCATGCGCCACCGACAATCCGGAACGGACAACCGACAGCAAAAGACCAGGTGCGCTACCCGTTTCGGGTAGCGCACCTGGCAGCGACTGGTGTGAGCTTACGGGGCTGAGATCGCGGCGCTCATCACTTTGATTGCGCTCACGAGGCCGTCGATCAGGTCGCCTTCCGCAAACGAGGACACCGCCGCCGACGCACCGAGCTGCGCGACCCGGTCGGTGACGCGGCCTGCGACCGCACTTCCGCTGCGAACCTCGATGACGCGCTGATTCGGGGACACCGCGAGGAGCACGGAGCGCTCCGCCTCCGGCGTAGTCGGGAACAGTGCGTCAGCACCGGCGGCCGTGTCTTCACCGAGTTCACCGATGTACACGTTGAAACGCACTTTCGTACGACGCGTGCTGTCGGTGAGGGCGTTGTCGAGCGCCACGAGCTCTTCGGTCGTGAAGGGTGGATCGTCGCGGAACGATTCACCGGCGCGATGCACGCCGGAAACGCGGCCACTCGTGGTCACCACGTGGCCGACGGGGAGATCTTCTGTCGAAACGGGACGGGTCGTAGTGACGTCACCACTTGCCATGTGCGGATCCTCCGATCAGATTCTGGGAACCCGCGGTGATGGCGTGGTGTCCGCCGTGATGACCTGCGGGAACGGTCACCTCGTCGACAGCACTCCACAGCACCGGCTCGTGGGTCCACTTCTCACCGAGGTGAAAGGCGGGCGGCACGGGTCCCGGGTTCTTCTTGCCGACGAACGACATGCCCGCGAAGAACGCGGTGATGCCCAGCGGCGCCCCTACGAAAATCAGCACAGTCTCCAGAATGCTCACGCACCAAAGGTAGCTCAGAACGCCTCCCAACGAAGCGTCAGGGCCGATTTAGACAGCGAAGCCGTCGGGGTCGATCCATACGGCAAAGCCGCCGGGGCCGATTTCGGTCAGGCAGCGCCTTCGCCCAGATACTGCATCCACGACGGATGAAGATCCTTCACGGTGGACAAGAGTCTCCAGTGCTGACCCGAAGGGGGCCGCAGAACCGTACGCAACGTCCATCCGAGTTCGTGGAGTTCCTTGTCGGCCTTCCGGTGGTTGCACGGCGCGCAGCAGGCCACACAGTTCTCCCAGGAGTGTTCTCCTCCACGGCTCCGTGGAATCACATGGTCGATGGTCTCGGCCTTCGCGCCGCAGTATGCGCATCGGAATCGATCACGGTGCATGAGTGCGGCCCGCGTCATCGGGATCCGTGCGCGGTAGGGAACGCGAACGTAGTTCCGCAACCGGATCACGGACGGCAACTGCACGGACCATTCGGCCGAATGCACGACGGGCGCGAGGGGATCGTCGTGAACGGTGTCCGCTTTCCCGCAGGCCATCAGCACGACTGCGCGGCGGGCGGGTAGAGCGGTGAGCGGCTCATAGGTCGCGTTCAGAAGCAGCACTCGGCGTCCGAGCCACGAAGGGACTGCGAGGTGTGCAGGATCTGGGTGGTGTGATGAACCTGTATGGCGCACAGACGTCGTACCAGGCGTGTCCGACTCGGTGACCACTTGCAATGCGTACGCCCCTGACGACCGATCTCCACGGCCGTCAGTGGGCACGAGTTGTCGATGCTTGCGGGCGCTGTGTCCGTGTTTCATGCCACCTCCGGAAGACTGTCACCAAGTGGACCACGGATTCGTGGTATGCGCACGCCCATTCTTCTGCGAAATACCAGGACACTCGGTGAACAACAGGTGACGGGCGCCGCTATGCACGGCAGGGCCGACGTCGATTACTTCCGTCTCGTGCAGAATGGAACCTGTCATGACTGATGTGCAACAGACCTTTTACGAAGCGGTGGGTGGAGCGGCAACGTTCTACAAGCTCACCGCACGCTTCTACGAGGAAGTCGCGAAGGACGAAATCGTGCGGCCCCTCTACCCGGAGGAGGACCTCGGCCCTGCCGAACGACGCATGCGCTTGTTTCTCGAGCAGTACTGGGGTGGACCGCACACCTATTCCGACGAACGCGGGCACCCACGTCTCCGGATGCGCCATCAGCCGTTCAAGATCGGCCCGATCGAGCGCGACGCCTGGCTGCGCTGTATGCACACGGCCATCGCCTCTATCGACTCGGAGACCTTGGACGACGCGCACCGCAAGCAGCTCACCGAGTACATGGACATGGCCGCCGCATCGATGGTCAACTCCCCCTTCTGAGAACAGGCGACCATCCGAGTCGTGACGGCCCTGGAGGTTTGGCACTATGGCGACTGTGACGACTCCAGCGGATCGCTCGACCGACGACACAGCCCCTCGCCCGGGGCGAATCGGCAGCGGTCGCCATTGGTGGGACAACGCGGTCTTCTATCAGATCTATCCGCGATCGTTCGCCGACGGTGGCGGAGACGGTGTCGGCGACCTGCCAGGCATCGAGGACAAGCTCGGCTACCTGGAACTGCTCGGAGTCGACGCACTGTGGCTCAGCCCGGTGATGCGGTCACCGATGGCCGATCACGGGTACGACGTTTCCGATCCACGCGATATCGATCCCCTGTTCGGTGATCTCGCCGCGATGGATTCGCTGGTCACCGCTGCGCACGCCCGTGGCATCAAGGTCACGATGGACCTGGTTCCCAACCACACCAGCGTCGAGCACGAGTGGTTCCAGGCAGCGCTCGACGCCGCGCCCGGGAGCTCCGAACGCGCCCGCTACATCTTCCGAGACGGCAAGGGCGCCGATGGATCGACGCCACCGAACAATTGGCCGAGCATCTTCGGCGGCCCGGCGTGGACTCGCGTCACCGAATCCGACGGGAAGCCCGGCCAGTGGTATCTGCACATTTTCGCGAAAGAACAGCCCGATCTGAATTGGGAGAACCCGGATGTCTTCGCCGATCTGGAGAAGACGCTGCGTTTCTGGCTCGAACGCGGTGTCGACGGGTTCCGCATCGACGTCGCCCACGGCATGGCCAAACCCGACGACCTCCCGGACCACCACTGGGGAACCAACGAACTCCTTCGGAACTCGGACGACGACCCGAGGTTCAACAATCCCGCGGTCCACGTCATTCACCGCAAGATTCGCACCGTGATGGACGACTACCCGGACGCCGTCACGGTCGGCGAGATCTGGGTGCGCGACAACGTCCGGTTCGGTGAATACATTCGTCCCGACGAACTGCATCTGGGATTCAACTTCAGGCTCGCAGAAGCCGACTTCTCCGCCGACGACATTCGTGCCGCCATCGAGAATTCGATCGACGCGGTGCGTGACGTCGGCGGCACTGCAACCTGGACTCTGTCCAATCACGATGTCGAGCGGGAGGTGTCCCGGTACGGCGGCGGCGAAGTCGGGACGGCGCGCGCCCGCGCGATGCTGCTCGTCGAACTCGCCCTACCGGGAACGTGCTTCTTGTACAACGGTTCCGAACTCGGCCTGCCCAATGTGGATCTGCCCGATTCCGTTCTTCGAGATCCGGTCTGGGAGCGTTCCGGCCACACAGAACGAGGTCGTGACGGTTGCCGCGTTCCGATTCCGTGGGAGGGTAGCGAACCACCCTTCGGCTTCACGTCGGGAACCCCGTGGCTGCCTCTCCCAGCCGAGTGGGCATCGCTCACCGTGGAATCGCAACTCGAACGAATCGACTCCACCTTGTCGCTGTATCGCACAGCACTCGAACTGCGCGCTCAGCGTCCGGAGTTCTCCGGCGACGAGGTGAACTGGTACGGCAGTCCCACGAGGTGCTTCGCGTTCCGCCGGCCCGGAGGCCTGGTGTGTGCGCTCAACGCGTCCGACGAACCCATCGCGATGCCGCCCGGCGAAGTGTTGCTGTCGAGTGCCCCGCTCTCGGCCGGAAAACTCCCGCCGAATGCTGCAGCCTGGTTGATCTGACGCTCAACGAACAACACTCAGCGGCAACCCACCGCCTCGCCGGCGGTACACAGATCCGAAACGAGCGTCCATGCGCAGCCAGGCGCGGTGTGCCCGCACCCGCACCACCTCTGCGGGATCGACCGACTCGTCCCGGGCATTGAATCCGGGAACGAAACCCATCGCGCCCAGCGCAAACACCACCCGCATCGGAATCCCGACCTCGACGCCGCTCCCCGACACCGCGAGCACCTCCTGATCGAGTAGCGACGCCGGAGGCCCCTGACTGCTGCCATGGTCCTCGGCCAGCGCCGAACCACGCTGGGCCAGATCGACCAACACGTGTGCGGGCACGTCGTCGACATGCTGGAAACCGTCCATCGGCGGCAGCGATCCTTGCCATGCAGAGTCCATCGAGAATCCGGGGTCGATCTCAGGGCCTGAGGCGCTCTCCAGGATCTGGAGGAGCTGATCCGCCCCGGCCGAAGTGTCGTCCGGTCTGATGGCACCCGCGAAGGATCGCACCGCGAGGACGTCGAACCCCGTCGCCGCCCACACCGTCAGTCGGCCCGGTCCGTGTGCCCGCAGCCGCACGACGGCAGAGTCGTCGAGGTTGACCACCCGTGTCAGGAAATTTCTCAGGTTCGCGCGGTCGTCGTCCTCGGGCAGCGACAAGACGCGCTCATGCACGCTGCCAGCTCTTCAGGTACGTGCTCTCGGCGTCGGTGAGGCGGCGTAGCCGCTGAGTGTCGATGTCGAACGCGGCGATCTGCGTCGACGCGATGATGGACGGCGCGACGGAGACGTCCGCCCCTTTCGGTCGCACCTCGTAGGCGATCGTGAAATCGACGGCACGAACCTTTTCGACCCACATCAGGACGTCGAGTGGAGTGTCACTGTGCCGCAATTGACCCCGGTATCGCACGTGCAGGTCGGCGATCACCGCACCCTCACGGAGAGTCATGGTCGGGCGATCGTCCTCGAACAGCCAGGGAATGCGGGCCTCCTCGAGAAGAGTCACCATCCGCGCGTGATTGATGTGCTGGAAGGCGTCCATGTCGGACCATCGCACCTCGACCTCGGAGTGGAATCCCACCAGCTCGTCCGCATTGCCACCCTGCACAGTTTCGCTCAACGTCCTACCTCCGATCGGGTGCCATTCCCGACACCATGCTCCGCACCTGACGCGCTGCCACCGACAGCGTTGCAAGGTCAAGGGTTCCAGACTCGAATATCTCGGTGAGCGCGGACCTCGCCCTGGCAAGCCGGGAAGCGTTCGTCGACTCCCAATCTTCGATCTTCTCCTGGGGGGATTCGTGTGGTTCGCCACCCGCCAGCACCTCCATGGTCAGCTGACGCAGCGAACCATACAGATCGTCCCGCAGTGCAAGTCGGGCCAACGAGTGCCAACGGTCGCCACGCGCCAGACCGGACACCGCGGTGAGCAACCAATCCACCCCGATGTGAGCATCCATCGCGAAGTAGAGTTCGGCTACCTCGTCGACGTCGCGCTCGGCGATGTCGGCTATGTCGCTGACGTCGAGTAGGCAGAACTGATCGAGTAGGAAGTACACCTGCGACACCAACTCTGCCGGTGCGCCGAGTGCAATCGCTGCCCGTGATCGAGCGCCGAGGTCGTCGCGCTGGTGCCCACGTATCCAGTCCGTCACCTTCGGGGCGAGATGTCTCAGATCCGAGGAGTACCTGGCGATCTCGGCGCCCACTGCGATGGGTTGTGGGCGATTCTGCAGCAGCCAGCGCGACGCCCGATCCAGCAGACGGCACGATTCGAAGATCAACTGGTCCTCGACAGTCGAGTCCAGTCCCGCACCTCGGACTCGGGCCCACAGGTCGGGCAGACCGAATATCTCGGTGACGGCGGCGTAGGCTCGGATCGCGTCGGTGGTGCTCGCCCCTGCATCCTCGGCCAACCGGTACGCGAACGTGATTCCGCCGTTGTCGATGGTCTCGTTGGCGAGCATGGTCGCAACGATCTGGCGGCGCAACGGATGCTTCTTGATCTCCGAGCGAAATTCCCGACGCAATCTCGATGGAAAATAAAGCGGCAGTCGCGGAGCGAACGTGTCGCTGTCGGGTAGTCCCGTCGCCAACAGGTCGTCCTTGAGGGCCAGCTTGACGTGCGCGATCAGGGTGGCGAGTTCCGGTGACGTCAGACCGTGTTCCGCTTGTCGTCGGCGAACGAGTTCCTCGTCGGTGGGGAGTGCTTCGAGTTCGCGATCCAGTCCTCGGACCGCAACGAGTTCGTCGATCTGCCGGCGGTGCACACTCGACATCTGTGGGGCGCTTCGGCGCGAAACACCGAGCAGATTGTTCTGAGCGATATTGTCCGCCAATACGAGGTCGGCCACCTCGTCGGTCATCGACGCCAGCAACGGATTGCGGTCGTCCGCATCGAGTCGGCCACTCGCGACCAGAGCATCGAGCAAGATCTTGATGTTCACCTCGTGGTCTGAGCAGTCGACGCCCGCCGAGTTGTCGATCGCATCGGTGTTGATGCGCCCACCACACTGACTGAACTCGATACGCCCACGGGACGTGACGCCGAGGTTGCCACCTTCGCCGACCACCCGCACCCGCAACTCGGTGGCGTCGACCCGCACCGCGTCGTTGCCCTTGTCCCCCACGTCCGCATTCGTCTCCGCGGATGCCTTCACGTAGGTGCCGATCCCACCGTTCCAGAGCAGGTCCACCGGGGCCCGAAGAATCGCCTGTACGAGTTCGGGCGGAGACAGTTCCGTCACCGAGTCCTCGAGACCGAGCGCGCTGCGTGCGGCAGCGCTGATCGGAACCGATTTTCGAGTCTTCTCCCACACCCCGCCACCCGCACTGATCAGGCTGGTGTCGTAATCGGCCCAGGAGGACCGGGGCAATGCGAACATGCGTGAGCGTTCCGCGAAAGACGATGCCGCAACAGGTTCCGGGTCCAGGAATATGTGGCGATGGTCGAACGCCGCGACGAGCCGTATGTGAGGGCTCAGCAGCATACCGTTGCCGAACACGTCGCCACTCATGTCGCCTACACCTACGACCGTGAACTCCTCGGTCTGCGTGTCGACGCCCATCTCGCGAAAATGGCGTTTCACGCTTTCCCACGCGCCGCGTGCCGTGATGCCCATCTTCTTGTGGTCGTAACCCGCGGACCCCCCGGAGGCAAACGCATCCCCGAGCCAGAATTCGTACTGCTGCGCAACCGAGTTCGCCAGATCGGAGAAACTCGCCGTCCCCTTGTCCGCAGCGACGACCAGATAGCGGTCGTCACCGTCCCTACGCACCACGCGCCGTGGCGGTGCGATCTCACCGGAGGCTGGATCGACGTTGTCCGTGACGTCGAGCAGTCCCGAAATGAACGCCCGATAACAGGTCTTGCCGGCCTCGAGCGCAGCCTTGCGGTCGGCAACCGCATCTCCGGTGGGCGCTGGTGGTGACTTCACCACGAATCCACCCTTTGCGCCCACCGGCACGATCACGGCGTTCTTCACCGCTTGCGCCTTCGCGAGACCAAGGATCTCGGTGCGGAAATCCTCCCGGCGCTCCGACCAGCGCAGTCCTCCACGCGCAACCGTCCCGAAGCGCAGGTGCACGCCCTCGACTTCCGGTGAGTACACGAATATCTCGAACTGCGGCCGCGGTTTGGGCAGTTCCTGGACCCGGCTGGGATCGAGTTTGATCGACAGGCAGCCGAGAGCGTCGCCTTTGCCCGCGCCGACGAAATAATTGGTACGCAGAGTCGCTTGTATCAGTCCGAACAGTCCACGCAAGATGCGGTCCGCGTCGAGACTGACAACCTTGTCGATGGCAGTGTGCAACTGGTTCTCCAACTCGGCTACTCGAGTGCGACCGGGCCGAACGCGATCGGACGACTCGGGATCGAACGCCGTGGGGTCGAACGCCGTGGGGTCGAACGCCGTGGGGTCGAACATTGCCTCGAAAAGGGTCACCAAGGCACACGTCGTCTCCGGGTGCGCCAACGCCACACCCTCGATGTGGAACTGACTGTACGGAAAACCCGCCTGACGCAGGTATTTTGCGTACGCCCGCAGGATCACGGCCTGGCGCCAGGTGAGTCCGGCACGCAGCACCAACTCGTTGAACCTGTCCGCCTCGGCCTTCCCTTGCCACACGGCGGCGAATGTCTCGTTGAACCGTGTCTGCACCCCGCGCTCGCCTACGGATGGTGCCGTCTCGCCGTCTGCCAGTGCCGCGTCGAGATCACCTCCCGTAGACGAAACCCGCACGTCGATCGGGACGGCAAGCCCGAAATCGTATATCCAGCAAGTGAAGTCGTCGGGTCGACGAATGAAGTACGGACGTTCGTCGAGTACCTCGACACCGAGGCTCTGCAAAACGGGCAACACGTCGCTCAGTGACACACTCTCACCGCCGATGTACAGCGTGAAGCGCCACCTACCCTTCTCTTCGTTCGGATCCCGATACAGCAGCAGATCGATGGCGCCTTCGGTCAGTGGCTCTATGCGTCCAATGTCCGACAATGCTCGGGCGGCATCGAAATCTTCCTTGTATCCGTCCGGCAGCGCGTCCGCGTACCGCTGCGTCAATGCCGGTTCCACATCGGGAAGAGTCGAAACAAGATCTCCCAACCTGTCGTCCCACGTGCGGCCCGCTTCCGCGAGCAACTCCTGCACTCTCAGACGGTTCGCATCCGACACGTCGGCCCGCGCATGCTGGCGGTCAGCCGACTTCCGGATGGTGACATGTAACAGCGCCAGGTCCGATTCGGTGACACGTGCAGTGTACTCCAAAATACCATTCCCGAACTCGCGCAACACGATTCGTTGCATCGCAAGTCTGGATCGAGTGTTGTACCGGTCGCGAGGCAAGTAGATGAGGCAGGAGACGAAACGCCCGAACTGATCCTCGCGGACGAAAAGGCGAACCCGGCGCCTGAGCCCGATGTTGTGTACCGCCTTCGCAACGTCGAGCAAGGTGTCGGCATCGTTGGAGAACAGTTCGGCACGGGGGAACGACTGGATCACTTCGAGCATCGCCTGTCCCGAATAGGACGCAATGTCGAAGCCGGCCCTCTCGATGACCGTCCGCACCCGCCGTTCGATGACCGGAATGTCGAGAACGCTGTCATGCAATGCGGTGACCGTGAACACTCCGAGAAATCGGTGCTCACCGATGATGGCGCCATCCTCGTCCAAGATACTGACGCCGACGAAGTACGGGTAGGCCGAGCGGTGCACGGTAGCCGGGAACGATCCTTGGGTCAGGAGCAGAAACGGGCGGTCCGGATTCTCCGCGGCCGGCGGCAACCCCAGTTGCCGGCCGTTGTTTCCATCGGTACGCAGCATTCCGAGGTCGCTGCCAGGGACGACCTGCTGGGTTCGCTCCCCGGACGAATCCGGCTCGCCGAGTTCGTAGCGCCGGTATCCGAGGATCGCATAGTGCCCGTCTGCCATCCATCTGAGCAGCGCTGCGCAATCGGTCAATTCCTCGCTGCGCGACGACCCCACTGCAGCGTCCTCGAGTGTGCGAGCAACCTCGAACTCCAGTGCACGCATGGCATCGGTGTCCATCACCACCTGACGCACATCACGAAGAACTTTCTCGGTCGCCAGGCTCAGCCCGTCGAGGTCCGAATCGGCGGTACGCCTGTCGAGTTGCACATGAATCCACGATTCGAGGGCGGTACCCGGTTCGTGTCCGCCCGTCAGAACGTTCGTCAACGAACCGCTCGCGTCGCGCTTCACGGCGAGAATCGGATGTACGAACTCGCTGATGTTCAGGCCGCGGCGAGTGAGCAGCGCCGTCACGGATTCGACGAGCAACGGCATGTCCTCCACGACGATCTGGAGGGCGGGGCCGCAGGCACTGCCCGACCGGTGAACCGCAATTGCAGGTTCACCGGCCACGCGATGCGCGGCCAATCTCAGGTGGGCCGCCAGAACGTCGCCCGCGAACTCACTGATCGCACTCGTGCCGTCGTCTTCGTCGACATGACGAAAGTACGCAGCCGCCAGATCCGACGCCCGCTCTCGCAGGTGCGGAGGCAACTCGTTCGCCCACTCACCCACCTCGACAGACCTCGTCCGTGTCATGGTGGCTCACTTCCCTCGAGATACAGATCACCGCGGCCCACTCTCCTCGAGAGTAGCCGCGGTGATCCGACACAAGTGGGAACTTCGGTGGTCAGTTCAGAGGGCAGGCTCCGTGACCAGGTTGCGCGTCAGCATCGCACGCTCGGCGTCCGACAAGGGACGGGACTTCTCCGAGTGTGGGTCGAACGCCACGAGAACTGCGTCGCCTGCGGCGCAGATCTCGCCATTCCGGTCCTTGACGACGTGACGCATCGTGTACGACGACCGTCCCAGATGGAGCACGCACACCTCGACCGACAGCGGACCCGACGAATCGGTGGCCGGGCGCAGGTATTCGATGTCCATCTTGCGCACGACCATGGCATGGGGGCGCTCCCCCTCGATTTCCATTTCGTGGGTGAAGAACAGGATCCGCGCTTCCTGCATGTACTCGACGTAGCGGGCGTTGTTGATATGCCCGAGCCGGTCACTGTCGCCCCAACGAACCTGAATCTCGCAGGAGAACACCTGATCTGGCACGGCGCTCAGTCTCTCGTCAGCTTGCGGTGCGTCACCCGGTGCGGTCGGGCTGCGTCGGGGCCGAGACGCTCGACCTTGTTGGCCTCGTAGCCCTCGAAGTTGCCCTCGTACCAGTACCAAGCAGCCTCGTTGTCACCGAAGCCACCTTCCCACGCCAGGATGTGGGTACAGGTGCGGTCCAGGAACCATCGGTCGTGAGAAATCACGACGGCGCAGCCGGGGAACTGCTCGAGAGCGTTCTCCAGCGAACCCAAGGTTTCGACGTCGAGATCGTTGGTCGGCTCGTCGAGCAGGATCAGGTTTCCGCCCTGCTTGAGCGTCATCGCCAGGTTGAGGCGGTTGCGCTCACCACCGGAGAGCACACCGGACGGCTTCTGCTGATCGGCACCCTTGAATCCGAACGAGCTGATGTAAGCACGTGAGGGCATTTCGGTCTGACCGACCTGGATGTAGTCGAGCCCGTCGGACACGACCTCCCACACCGACTTCTCGGGGTCGATGCCGGCACGGTTCTGGTCGACGTAGCTGAGCTCGACCGTCTGGCCGACCTTGACCTCACCGGCATCCGGCTCTTCCAGGCCGACGATCGTCTTGAACAGCGTGGTCTTACCGACACCGTTGGGGCCGATGACGCCGACGATTCCGTTACGGGGCAGCGTGAACGACAGGTCCTTGATCAGTACGCGGCCGTCGAAGCCCTTGTCGAGATTCGACACCTCGACCACTACGTCACCGAGACGCGGCGGCGCAGGAATCTGGATTTCCTCGAAGTCGAGCTTGCGGGTCTTCTCGGCCTCGGCTGCCATTTCCTCGTACCGGCCGAGGCGGGCCTTGTTCTTGGCCTGACGGGCCTTGGCACCCGAACGCACCCAGGCGAGCTCTTCCTTGAGACGCTTCTGCAGCTTCTGGTCCTTCTTGCCGGCCACCTCGAGACGTTCGGCCTTCTGCTCCAGGTAGGTGGAGTAGTTGCCCTCGTACGGGTACAGGCGACCGCGGTCGACCTCGCAGATCCATTGCGCCACGTGATCGAGGAAGTACCGGTCGTGAGTGACAGCGAGGATGGCGCCTGGGTAGGCGGCCAGGTGCTGCTCGAGCCACAGCACCGACTCGGCGTCGAGGTGGTTGGTGGGCTCGTCGAGCAGGAGCAGATCGGGCTTGCTGAGCAGCAGCTTGCACAGGGCGACGCGGCGCTTCTCACCACCTGAAAGATGGGTGACCATTTCTTCCGGCGGCGGGCAACGCAACGCGTCCATCGCCTGTTCGAGCTGCGAGTCGATCTCCCAAGCGTCGGCGTGGTCGAGCTTCTCCTGAAGCTCGCCCATCTCCTCCATCAGCTCGTCGGAGTAGTCGGTGGCCATGAGCTCGGCGATTTCGTTGTAGCGCTTGAGCTGGACCATCGTCTCGCCCAGGCCCTCTTCGACGTTCTCGCGCACAGTCTTGGTCTCGTCGAGATGTGGCTCCTGCATGAGAATCCCGACCGAAGCGCCGGGGGCGAGGAACGCCTCACCGTTACCCGGCTGATCCAGACCCGCCATGATCTTGAGAATGCTGGACTTACCCGCACCGTTCGGTCCGACCACACCGATCTTGGCGCCGGGGTAGAAGCTCATCGTGACGTCATCGAGGATGACCTTGTCACCGTGCGCCTTACGCACCTTCTTCATCGTGTAAATGAACTCAGCCACGCTGAAAGTCTCCTAGCTGGGGTTTCTGGCCTTCGACCTGCGGAATTGTTCGTCAATCCCCCGCAAGTCACCTGGGATTCTGGTTATCGATGTTAGCCGGTACAGCAAATCGGCTCCCGAAGCAGCAGCAACACCACTCGGGAGCCTCGGGCACAACGACGACACCGCCATGAACCGTTCTCGGCAGTCTATCCGCACCCCGCCGACGATCCGCGAAGCGTCGGCTTCCCGACAGTAGGAACAACCTTCTTCATCAGCTCGTTCCAGCATCTTCGACAGCTCTCGAAACCCGCCTCAGCGCATCGCGGCGGCCACGAACGGTGTCGAATCGGGAAGAGATGCGGCCATTGTCGGACTGTGACCGGTCGGATAAGTCCGGTACGTCACATCGGTGCCACCGGCCTGCAGCTGAGGAACCAAGGCAAAAGACAGCGGCGCGGGTACCACCGTGTCGGTGAGCCCTTGGCCGATGAACAGCGGACGGTCGTAGCCGCTGGTGGGAACTGCCAGGTAGTCGGTGATGGCTGTGCGAAACTCTGGGGTGTCGAGCGATCGCGACAACAGTTCCCCTACCGACACACCCGCCACGCGCTCCTTCTGCGGGTAGTAGCACAGCGTCTGCGCGGCATCGACGAGTTCGCGCCCCAACGGCGTGAGGTAGCTGTTCACATCGAGCTGAGGCGCCACCTCCCGCAGACCTGCGAGGATGTAAGTGGTGAAGACGGTCAGACCGTCGAGTCCGATTTCCGGAAAAGCAGGGTCACCGTAGGGAAAAAGGTGTTCGAGATTCGATGGTGCACCCGTGGTCACCGCACCACGAAAATCCAGCTCCGGCGCATGGGTCGTCGCCTCGTGCGCAGCGTTCAGTGCGGCGTGCCCACCCTGTGATTGTCCGATAGCCATCCAGGTGGTCGACAACGAGGGAACCGCGGCCACGCCGGCGCGCACCATGTCGATCACACTGTGAGCCGCGACGTCACTGTCGAGATAGGTGTGCAGGCCCGGGGTTCCGAGCCCGACGTAATCGGTAGCGACCACCGCATAGCCTTGCGACAACCAGTGGGACAGGTAGTCGGAGTCTCGTGGCGTTCTCGGCAGTGTGGACGGCGCACAGTCGTCACCCAGGCCCACGGTCCCGTGCGCCCACGACAGGACCGGCCACCCGCCTTCCGGGGCGACGCCTTCCGGGACGAACACCGCACCGGTGCTCGTGGCGGGTTGTTGATCGATTCCCAGGGTGTTGTAGGTCAGCCGATACGCCGCGGCCGCTCCGGGTATGGACAACTCGGCGGGCAACTGTTCGGTGTGAGTAACCGTCCCGGGCACTGCGTCGACCGGTGCAGCGTGCGCAAGACTCGGAGCCACCCCCACCGTCAGCGCAGCAACCAGAACCATCAACGTGCGGCGCATCTACTTTTCTCCCGACTTCGAACTCTGAACGAGTGCACAGCAACCTACAGGGAAGCCGGCCTGCCTGTACACAAATCGTTCATTCGCCCCGTTCGCGGTCGCGGCGCGCCAACTCCGCGAACATCGCGTTGTGCGCCGCCAACTCGGCATCGTCGTCACGGTCCGCCGCCCGGTCCACTCGGCGGGCCGTGCGGTCGTCGCTGCGGGACCATTGAATGAGCAATGCGAGCATCACCAGCACGAGGGGGATCTCGCCGGTCGCCCACGCGATACTGCCGCCGAGTTGCTGGTCACCGATCAGGTCGTCGTTCCACCCCAAGCCGAGCGAACGATAGTACGACTCCCCCATGACCGTGCCCATGCTCATCAGGGCAATACCGAAGAAGGCGTGGAAAGGCAGCGACCCGAACACCATCGCGAGCTTCGTCACCGGCTGAAGCGGACGAGGCGAAGGGTCGACACCGATCGCCACCCAGTAGAAAAGATACCCGGTTACCAGGAAATGCAGATTCATCAGGACGTGGGCCGCGTGGTTGTCGGCTACCGCGTCGAAGATGCCGCCGAGGTAGAGCGCGTAGAAGCCGCCGACGAACAGCACAGCGGCAACGATCGGGTGGGTGAGGAATCGGGACACCCGGCTGTGCAAAGCGGTGAGCAGCCATTCGCGCAATCCAGGTACGCCGTCCTTTCCGGCAGGTTCGAGCGAACGCAAAGCCAGCGTCACCGGGGCGCCAAGGACGAGCAGGACCGGCACCAGCATCGACAACGCCATGTGGGCACCCATGTGCACACTGAACACCGCAGGCGAGTACTTGCCCACGCCCGAGGACGTCGCGATGAGGAGAACCACGCATCCCGACATCCACGCGATCGTGCGCCCGACCGGCCAGGAATCGCCCCGGCGACGCAACTTCCGCAGGCCCACCAGATACAGGCCCGCCAGGAGGATCGCCGCGGTGCCGAAGATCAGGTCGAAGCGCCACTCCGTGACGAACGCTCCGAACGAGGGTGGGGCGGACAGGTTGTACCCGAGTTCGACCTCCGGCACCGACGGGACCGAGGCCGGCGGCGGCGGAGGCGTACGCCCCAGACCGACAGCCAGGCCGATCGTAGCGGCGAAGAGCATCACCTCCGCACCGGCGAAACGAATCAGTGCGCTGCGACTGGTCGGATCTGCCGCGAGCGCCGGCAGCGAACTGCGCCGCTGCGCCCAGCCGAGCAATCCGAGGAGGACGAGGGCAACGGTTTTGGCCACCACCAGCTGCCCATAGGTGGTGGTGAACACATCGCTCAACGGCAATCGGACCAGCGCGTTCACGACACCGCTCACCGCCATCACCGCGAAGCACACCCCAGCCACGGTCGAGAACCGTCTGGCGGCGACATCGGTATACGCGCCTCGGCGGCGAGCGTGTGCGAGAAGCGCGAACAGTCCACCTGCCCACAGCGAGGCCGCGACCAGGTGCAGGATCAGGCTGTTGGTCGCGACGTCGTGCGCACCACCCGAGGACGAATGCCCGGTGAGCGCGAGCGGCATCAGGCCGCCTAGCCCGATCAGCAGAAGGATCGGCGCCCACCACCACCTGAGCGCGAACCGCGCGAGAATCGCGAGCACGACCGCGATGAGGGCGGTCCATCGCCACGCGCCGGCCAACTCGACTTGGTCGATCGAATTCAGTACGTTCTGCGGTTTCATCGCTTCGGTGAACGGCTGACCCGATGCTTCCGACAGCGTCAGAGGCACCAGCACCAAGGCGCAGGCCGCCCACACCATCGCAGCGTTCGAAGCCGTCCGAGCGGCACGGTAGCCGTCGACGTCGAGAACACCAGACTTCTGCGGCGGCACGAAGAACGCGGCGAGCAACAACGACCCGATGGCCACCACAGCGGCAATCTCTCCCAGCGCGCGAACTGCCGGAAGACCGTATGTGGTGACGGGACCGGGGTCCGGTATTCCGAGCAGCACCAGCGCCTCGGCGGCCGACAACCCGACCACGATTGCGGCGACCATCGCGGACACAAGCCCCGCGACGACGAAGAGTGCAGTGGAGGGGGTGCGCGCGGAGGTTACCGGTTGTTGCACCTCGGCCGAGGCCGTCGAGGGTGTTGCCATACATTCAAGAGTAGGACCTACGACGCACTGTAGAAGACGCGCATCCCTCGTGCAGCCATCCGGCGCACCTGATGCCATCGCCGGGCCCCGACCGCGATACGGGTAGCATTCGCAACGCGCCTCCGTAGCTCAGGGGATAGAGCAATGGCCTTCTAATCCATTGGTCGCAGGTTCGAATCCTGCCGGGGGCACTCTGTGACATTGCCGTCCTCCGGACGGGTGTGGACATTGCCGTCCTCCGGACGGGTGTGGACATTGCCGTCCTCCGGACGGGTGTGGACATTGCCGTCCTCCGGCGGGTGTGCGCCAGCGTGAGGGTTGGAAAGCGTTTCACGCAGGCGTACTCACAAACCGCAGGTCAGTGCGACAATGGAGCTGATGTGCTTTTCGATGACCGCCGATCTCGTCGTGGGCGCGGCACTGGTTCCGGTTGCCGCACTGTCTCTACGTGAAGTCAAGCATCCTCGTGAGTTACCGTTCGCGTTGTTGCCGGCGGTGTTCTCCGCGCACCAGTTCGTCGAAGCAGTGGTGTGGGCTGGACACGAAGGCGACGTATCCGCCGGAGTCACAGATGCGGCCGTGCTCGCGTATCTCCTCGTCGCCATGCCACTGTTACCGACGCTGTTACCGCTGTCCGTCCTGTTGCTCGAGCCCCGCGGTGCGCGCCTGCGGGTCGCGCCGTTCGTATTGCTCGGTGCGCTCGTCTCGGCGTATCTCGCGTTCGCCCTCCTGACCAACCCGGTCGGGGTGACCGTGTATCCGCACGCACTGAGCTATCAGACCGGAATTCGGAACGGCGGCGTGTGGGCCGTTTTCTACGTCATCTCGGTCATCGGGCCTGCGCTGATGTCGGGTTATCCGTCCATAGTCGCGTTCGGGGCGCTCAATCTCATTGGACTGAGCGTCGTCGGCCTGATCTACACGCAATCGTTCGCATCACTGTGGTGCATCTACGCCGCCGCAGCATCCGTGCTCGTGCTGCTGCACATGGTGCGTCGTAGACGGCTTCCCGATCCCCATCGACTCCGCGGAGTCCCACTCCTGCCATCGGCGCCTCACTGAGTATCCACCAGGGATATCATTTCCTGGTGAACTCACGGCCAGGCCTCGTCGCGCGATTGCGCGGCTGTGCCGTGGGCTCACTGTCCGGTGGTGTGAGCATCGCGGCGCACGGCATCGGTGGCGCCGGCGCGCCCAGTGACGGAGCGATCGTGCTTCTCCTACTCGCGTGCGCTGCATTCGGGACCTCGGTCGGCTCCGTTCGGTTTCGCAGCGCCCAACTCCCCTTTCTGTTCGGGATCCTCGCGGCAGGCCAGGCAGTGGGTCACACAACTCTGTCCTTGGCCTCCGACCACACGCACAGCGCGCTGCCCTCGGGTCCGATGCTGTCGGCACACGCTGCTGCTCTGATCGTGACGGCGATCCTCGTCCTCGCAACCGAGACCGCCGCGACTCGTGTACTGGCGGCACTCGTTCGAGTAGTGCTGACCGCGATCAGGCCGTACCCCGTCGGAATCGACCTGTGGTCCGCGACTCCGGTGTATCGCTCGAACGTCTCGTGTTCTCTCCTCTCGACAGCGTCGGCAGGCACCCGCGGCCCTCCCTTGTTCGCCTGAATCTCACCTCTCCTCCCGTCCTGTGTGACCACGCACGGGATCGGCGGCATTCCCTTACGCCGCACACCTTGCTCGTGCCGCGGCGCTCATCCCCCGAGTTCGTCGGCGCTGCCGGCGCGCGTTCTCGGCCGGAATCGAATCGAGCTTCAAACGTATGTCCGTACCCGAACTCGAGCGCGACAAGACCGAACCGCGCTCGACAACGTCCACCCCCACGAAGCGATCCAGGCCTTCGTTCAGTCTCCGCCCACTCTTGATGAGAATGCATTTCTACGCGGGCATTCTGGTCGCACCGTTCCTCGTGCTCGCCACCATCAGTGGCGGCCTCTACGCAGTGGCGCCGACGATCGAGCAGATCCTCTATCGTGACTATCTCCACGTCGACACCACCGGTCCAGCCGTCCCGGTCTCCGAACAGGTACGCGCCGCACAGGACGTTCGCCCCGATCTCACCGTGACCGCGGTGCGTCCGGCAGTAGAACCGGGCGAGAGCACCAGAGTCCTGTTCGACGACCCCAGCCTCGGTGAGTCCGAGCGCCTCGCTGTGTTCGTCGATCCCGCCACCGCACAGACCCGTGGCGAACTCGTCATGTACGGCAGCGGCGGCGCACTGCCGGTGCGCACCTGGATCTCTCGACTGCATCGGAACCTGCACCTCGGTGAGCCCGGCCGGATCTACAGCGAGCTCGCTGCGTCGTGGCTGTGGGTCATCGCACTCGGCGGGGTGTATCTGTGGGCTGCTCGGTACCGCGCCAATCGTCGTCGTGACCGCGAAACCGCCAGATTCCTCACACTCGACCGGAGTGCTACCGGGCGCCCCCGAACACTGAGCTGGCACGGTGTCGCCGGGATCTGGATCGCGGTGGGCTTGGTGTTCTTGTCCGCCACCGGGTTGACGTGGTCGAAGTACGCGGGCGAGAACGTCGGCACTCTTCGCTCGGCGCTGAGTTGGACCACACCGGCCCTGAATACGGATCTTGATACGGGTCTCTCGCCAACCACATCCGCTTCAGGCGGCGGTCACGAAGGTCACGGCGCTCATGGCGGTACAGCGTCCGACGCGGTCACCGATCACACGATGCATCAGGCCGCGGTCACGAATGTCGACTCGGTTCTCGCGACTGCCCGTTCTCACGGAGTGAGCGGCGCGGTCGAGGTTTCCATTCCAATGACTACCGACACCGCCTTCGAGGTCGCGCAAACACGGCAGCCGTGGCAGTTCA
This sequence comes from Rhodococcus quanlei, assembly GCF_055231015.1. Classification (NCBI taxonomy): domain Bacteria; kingdom Bacillati; phylum Actinomycetota; class Actinomycetes; order Mycobacteriales; family Nocardiaceae; genus Rhodococcus; species Rhodococcus quanlei. The sequence goes on from NZ_JBUYWD010000004.1 coordinate 33,070, forward strand.
CCCCCGATTCGATCGCGATCGACGGTAGAAGCGGCGCGGTCACCGACGTCTCTCTGTTCGCCGACTGGCCGCTCGCGGCCAAACTGACATCGTGGGGCATCGCACTGCACATGGGCATTCTGTTCGGACTCATGAGCCAGATCGCCCTCGTCGTGCTGGCAGTGGCACTTCTGTCCGTCATCGTCCGCGGTTACGTGTTGTGGTGGCGGCGGCGGCCGAAACGAAAGCCCCGCGCACTGGGCAAGGCCCCGAGCCGCGGAGCTTGGCGACGGGCCGACCCGGCACTGCTGATCGCGGTAGCGGTGCTCACGATCGGGGTCGGCTGGTTCGTACCGTTGCTCGGCCTGAGCCTGCTGGCCTTCCTGGGCGTGGACTCAGCACTCGCAGCGGCCTCACGATCCAGAAAGATCACCTCGCCGACCGTTCGATAAGCCGCGAATTCGCGGCTTACCTCGCATATCACAGGCGGGTTCACGTTGCGGTCGTCGCACTGTTGATCCCCGCCTAGGTGTCGGCCTGAATCTCTCGACGTGAATCTTCTCTCGTCCGATTCGCACACCCGAGGTACACGTCACTGGGTTTCCTGTGGTTATGTGAACTTGGTGTTACAGAATCCTCACAGGAACAGGCAGGTGTGCGGTGTCCGTACGTGACCGCGTGGAAGAAATCTACAAGCAGGTCCTCGACCGCAATGCCGGCGAGCCGGAGTTTCATCAGGCGGTCGCCGAGGTATTCGATTCGTTGCGTGTAGTCACAGACGTACAGCCCGAGTACGCAGACGCCGGACTCATCGACCGTCTCTGCGAGCCCGAGCGCCAGATCATCTTCCGTGTGCCGTGGACGGACGACAACGGCCAAGTGCACGTCAACCGTGGTTTCCGCGTGCAATACAACAGCGTCCTCGGCCCCTACAAGGGCGGACTGCGATTCCACCCCAGCGTCAACCTGGGCATCGTCAAGTTCCTGGGCTTCGAGCAGATCTTCAAGAACGCACTCACCGGCCTGCCCATCGGCGGCGGCAAAGGTGGCTCCGACTTCGACCCCAAGGGCCGGTCCGATGCCGAGATCATGCGCTTTTGCCAGTCCTTCATGACCGAACTTCACCGTCATGTCGGGGAGTACACGGATGTTCCCGCCGGAGACATCGGGGTGGGCGGACGCGAAATCGGATACCTCTTCGGTCAGTACAAGCGCCTCACCAACTCATACGAATCGGGAGTACTCACCGGCAAGGGCATCACGTGGGGTGGCTCGCAGGTTCGTCGCGAGGCCACCGGGTACGGCGTGGCCTATTTCGTCGCCGAAATGCTGAAGGCATCGCGCAATGGTCTGGCCGACAAGAGGGTCGTTGTCTCCGGGTCCGGCAACGTCGCGATCTATGCGATCGAGAAGGTGCAGCAACTGGGCGGCACCCCCATCGCCTGCTCGGATTCCTCCGGCTACGTCGTGGACGAAAAAGGTATCGACCTCGATTTGCTCAAAGACATAAAAGAAGTCCGGCGTGGTCGCATCAGCGAATACGCAGACAAGGTGCAACACGCGACCTTCGTCGATTCCGGCTCGATCTGGGACGTACCCTGCGACGTCGCGCTCCCCTGCGCTACCCAGAACGAGCTCGACGAGGACGGTGCGAGATCTCTCGTGAAGAACGGCGTCATCGCCGTCGCCGAGGGTGCGAACATGCCCACCACACCGCAGGGCATTCAGGTGTTCCGCAGTGCAGGCATTTCCTTCGCGCCAGGTAAGGCAGCGAATGCCGGCGGCGTTGCAACGTCGGCACTCGAGATGCAGCAGAACGCATCTCGCGACTCGTGGAGTTTCGACTACACCGATGAACGCCTCGCTGCCATCATGCGGGGAATCCATCAGCGCACCGTCGACACCGCGCAAGAGTACGGTCTCGACGGCGACTACGTGCACGGCGCGAACATAGCCGGGTTCGTGAAGGTCGCGAACGCCATGATCGCTCTGGGAGTCATCTGATCCACTCCACACGCGCATCCCGCGATTTGCCGAACCACGGGCTTGTCGATGCATCATGGCGGGCATGGACTTCGCCACGATCGCACGCGCCGAGTCCGAGCGCGGCGAACTGATACTGCGGGAGCGACGAGGGGACGACGGAACCGTCCTCGAGTTGCGTGCCAACGGAATCTTCGTGATGGACACGCTCGAGACCAGCACCGAGCGGGCTCTCGCCACGGTGGCGCTCGCGACGGTCGAAAGCCCTCGCAGCGTCCTGGTCGGCGGCCTCGGCCTCGGCTTCACCATGAACGAGGTTCTCGCCGACGAGCGGGTGGAAGCGTGCACTGTCGTCGAGATCGAACCGGCGCTGGTGAACTGGATGGACGACGGCACCGTCCCACACGGACCGAGCATGTTGTCCGACCCGCGCCTGGCCATCGATGTCGCAGACGTGGCGGATGTGCTCGAGCAGGCGCCGAACTCCTCCTACGACCTCGTGGTGCTCGACGTGGACAACGGCCCCGGATATCTCGTGCACGACTCGAATCGGTCGCTATATCACCCCGACCTGCTGTCCGAGGCTCGTGACGCTCTGCGGGCAGGTGGCGCACTGACCGTATGGTCCGCGGCCGAGGCGCCCGAACTCGAGACATCCCTCGCGGAGGTGTTCGAGGACGTGATTGCGCACCCGCTCGAAGTAAACCTTCAAGGTCACCAGGACAACTACTGGCTCTACGAAGCGCGGATCGCCTGACCCGTCACTCCTGACTGGAGGTGCCACCCGGCTCGGTGCCCGAATCCCGGGCGGGCTCGTCGGCATCGATCACCACGCCGTTCTCGTCACTGTCGGCCTTCTCGTCACTGTCGGCCTTCTCGTCACTGTCGGCCTTCTCGTCACTGTCGGCCTTCGCCTTTTCCGCCGCATCACGCATCTCGATTCCGTCCGAAATCCAGTCACCGATCTCATGGGTGACGTCGCGGACGGCCCCCGTGATGATCGTCGCGATCCGGCCCACATGAGTGGCCGTGGATTCTGTCATCTCCTGGACAGTGTCCTTACGCCGCTCGAACTTCCCCACCATGTCGAACACCTCTCAGGACGCGGACTTCTCACGCTCGACGATAACACCGGGCACGGCGTCCGACCGGGTGAGGCCGGGCGGCAAAGCAAGCGCGAAAATCTTGCGCCACACGGAGCCGATCTGAGAGAAGAACCCCCCGGTGTTGTACGGGAGCGAGTACTTCTCACACAGCGCCCTCACCTCGGGCGCCATCTGCGGGTACCGATGCGCCGGAACGTCCGGGAACAAATGGTGCTCGATCTGGTGCGACAAATTGCCGGACATGATGTGGAACAGTTCACTGCCCTCGATGTTCGCCGAGCCGAGCATTTGACGGACATACCATTGGCCGCGCGTCTCCTCTGCCGTTTCCTCCTCGGTGAACGTCTGCACGCCGGTCGGGAAGTGACCGCAGAAGATGATCGAGTAAGTCCACACGTTGCGGATGAGGTTCGCACCCACGTTGCCCACCAGGGTCGACACGAAGAACGGCCCGGTCAGTACCGGGAAGACGACGTAGTCCTTGAGGACCTGCCGGCCGGCCTTGCGCCACCAACCCTTCGCGAGTGGTTTGACGTCCTCCCACTTCCGCTTACCCTGCACGACGTTCTCGGCTTCGAGGTCGTGCAGCATCACACCCCACTCGAAGAACACCATCAAGAGAAGTGCCCACACCGGATTTCCGAGGTAGTAGGGATTCCACTTCTGGCCCTCGTCCATGCGCAGAATGCCGTATCCGATGTCACGATCGCGTCCGAGGATGTTGGTGTAGGTGTGGTGCATGTAATTGTGGGAATGCTTCCACTGGTCGGCCGGGCAGACCGTATCCCACTCGAATACACGGGAATTCAACCCCGGCTCACGCATCCAGTCGTACTGGCCGTGCATGACGTTGTGGCCGATCTCCATGTTGTCGAGGATCTTCGACAGTCCGAGTGCACCCACGCCTGCCAGCCAGGCCGGCGGTACGAACGGTAGATACATCAGTGCGCGACCGGCAACCTCGAGGCCGCGCTGCGCTTTGATGACCTTGTAGATGTATTCACGATCTTCCGCGCCGAGGTCGGCCACGACGCGGTCACGAAGCGCATCGAGGTCGCGCCCCAACGCCTCCACCTGGTCATAGGCCAGCACGAGCGGCGGCTGCGGTGCAGATTCTTTCCGGTCGTCGAGAAAGGGAAGAAACGATAGTCCGAACATGTCGACCTCCAGGTCGTTGAAATACGGAACGTTGGTATGCGAGCGCGGTCAGATGTCCACCGCGTGTCAGATGTCCACGGTCACGTCGCCGACCGGGACCGAAACGCACAGCTGAATCTTCTTGTCGGGCTCGACATCCGTCTCGCCGGTACGTGCATTCTTCGTGCACCCGGACGTCTTGGTGGCGGTACACGAGAAGCAGATCCCCATGCGGCAGCCGTATTCCGGCGTCAGGCCAGCGGACTCGGCCTGCTCGAGTAGGGTCTCGCCGCCGTTCTCGACACCCACACCGCTTTTGGCGAAGGTGAGGGTGCCGCCCGCCTCACCGTCACGCACGGGTTCCGCCGGGGCGAACTCTTCGGTGTGCAGACGACTTTCGATGCCGAGCGAGCGGTACAGCTCGCGCACCCCGCGCATCAGGCCGGGCGGGCCGCACAGGTAGGTCTCGCCGTCCGCGAACCACGGAGCCACCGCATCCAAATGATGCCTCCCGAAGAATCCGTGCAGGTGCCCCTCGTTCGTGTCGCCGGTGTATGCGTACACGACGTTCACGTTCGGGTTCTCGTCGGCAATCTCATCCAACCGAGCTCGATACGCAACATCATTTTCGGTGAACGCATAGTGCAGAAAAGTGACTCCGCCGGTGTGCCCCTCGTCGACGAGAGTGCGTAGCATCGCAATCATCGGAGTGATTCCACTGCCGCCACTGAGGAGAACCAACTGGCGCGGACGCGGCGACGGAAGCACGAAATCGCCTTGCGCCTGAGACAGGCTGACCATCATTCCCGGCTCGGCGTCGGTGCGCAGATGCCCCGACACCAACCCGTCGGCGTGCGCCTTGATCGTGAGTTCGATGGGGTTGTCACGCCGCCGATCGGAACCTGCCGGCGAATAGCATCGAGTGTGTCGGACACCGTCGATAACCACGCCCACCTGTACATACTGCCCTGCGGTGAACCCCCGCCACTGTCTGGTCGGCCGAATCGTCAGGGTGACGGTGTCCGGCGTGGAGCGAACCACGGACTCCACCCTGCCTCGCAGATCCCGAACAGTGGTCATGGGATCCACCAATTCCAGGTAACGGTCGAGGGAGTGCGGTGTCGCCATCGCCTCGAGCAGAGTCACCCATGTGAACCGACGTCGCAACCCGCCGCGACGACTGTCGATCGTGGCCACCCCAAACCTCCTCATTTTCAGTGTACATCTGTACACCGGTAATAGTGTGACACGTCGACACAGGAACCTGTCAACCCGAGGCAAATGTGATGTGGGTCGCGTTTTATCGAGGCCGACCCGCGGGCCTAGACTCGGCCAGGTGAACAGGACGGACCGTGCCGACTCCCAGCCCGAGAGCCGCGCCGCACGCAAGGAACGCACCCGGCAGGCCCTCCTGGATGGCACGCTCGGCCTGCTCTCCGACCGCACCTTTGCCAGCCTCAGCCTTCGCGAGGTCGCGCGCACAGCCGATATCGTCCCCACGGCGTTCTACCGTCATTTCGCCTCGCTCGACGACCTGGGCGTCGTGCTTGTCGAAGAAAGCATGCGAGTGCTCCGGCAGATGCTGCGCGACGCGCGACGCAGCAACACACACCGCAATCAGGGCACCAAGTCCGCTGGAGACTCGCTCGACATACTGGTCCGGCAGGTCCGTTCCCATGAAGCGCAGTTCAGGTTCCTCAGCCGCGAGCGTTATGGCGGCGTCCCCGAACTGCGACGTGCAATCGGACTCGAAATGCGATTGTTCGTCAGCGAACTCACTGTCGACCTGTCACGGATGCCCGGCCTCGAGACCTGGCCGACCGACGATCTCGAAATGTCTGCCGACCTCATCGTGTCGGCGATGTTCTCGACCGTGGTCGACCTTCTCGAAGCGAACCGCCCCAACGGCCGCACCGAGGAGGACGTCATCGAACGTGCCGAGAAGCAGTTGCGACTGGTGATGCTGGGAATGAGTTCGTGGAAGTCCCCACGATCTGACTCGAACGACATCATTTCCTGACCCGAAATCCGTAACCTTGGCGCATGACCGATCATCGCGATGAGTTCGAGTCCCATCCGCACGACGCCGACGCTTACGAAATGCCACCTGTCCAGATCACTGTGGGAGATCTGACATTCGACGTCGCCGTCTGGGGGCCACGAACCGGGACACCGATCGTCCTGCTGCACGGCTTTCCCGAAACCGCGGCATCGTGGTGCGGCGTCGCAGACCGCCTCGCCGACGCCGGCATGCGGGTGTATGCACCGAATCAGCGCGGATACTCCTCCGGCGCCCGCCCCGATGGTGTCGATGCATATCGAACGGAACTGCTCGGCGCAGACATCGTCGGACTGCTCGATGCCCTCGACATCCCGACGACGCATCTCGTCGGTCACGATTGGGGTGCCGTCGTCGCCTGGACCGTGGCCGCCCGCCACCCGAGTCGGGTCACGTCGCTCACCGCGGTGTCCATCCCCCACCCCGCCGCGTTCGGTCGGGCCGTGCGTGAGGATCCAGACCAGCGACAACGTTCGTCGTACTTCACGCTTTTCCGACAAGAAGGCAAAGCCGAGCACGTACTCCAGAAGGACGATTCACACGCCCTGCGCAGTTTGTTCGGAGAAGCGGTACCGTCGGATCTGATCCAGGCGCACGTCGACCTACTGAGCGAGCCAGGGGCACTCACGGCGGCGCTGAACTGGTACCGCGCGATGTCCGCAGACATGGAACAGTTGCCTGCGATCACGGTGCCCACCACCTACGTATGGAGCACAGGCGACCTCGCTATGGGTCGTGCCGGCGCCGAAAGATGCAGCGAATTCGTCGACGCACCCTACGAGTTTCTGATTCTCGACGATGCAACGCACTGGATACCGGAGGAACGTCCCCGCGAACTGGCGGACGCGGTGCTTTCGCGCGCGGGCCTGCGCTGAGTTCGGCGCGGACACTCCGGCCGCATCACCTTTCGCCCACAACCAGCGTTCGTTCCGGCGCCCGTACTGCTGCCAGCGCCGCCAAGCCCGACGCGAGGACGATCAGGAGCCCCACGATCCCGGCTCGGTCGGCACCGAACCACCAGGCGAAGAAGCCGAACAATGTCGGCGCCAGAAACGACACCGCGCGCCCGGTCGTCGCATAGAGACCGAACATCTGCCCCTCACGACCTGCCGGGGTGAGCCGCGCCAAGAACGTACGGGAGGAAGCCTGCGCGGGGCCGACGAACAGGCACAGCGCAAGACCGAGAATCCAGAACATCACCGGCCCCGAGACCGCCATCAAAGCGATACCGACGACGATCATCGACACCAGCGAGAACACGATCACAGGCTTCGGGCCGATCCGGTCGTCGAACCGGCCGGCTGCCAGCGCACCCAGGGCCGCAATGACGTTCGCGGCGACACCGAACAACAACACGTCCGCTGCGGCGATTCCATAGACGTTCACCGCGAGCACCGCGCCGAAGGTGAACACCCCCGCCAGCCCGTCACGAAACAACGCGCTGGCGATCAAGAAGTGCACGGTACGGCGGTCCTCGTTCCAGAGATCACGAAGATCGCTCCACAGCTCGCGATACGCGCCGAGGAAGCCTGATTTCTCGGCGCCCTGATCGGTCTCGGTCGACGGTAGTTCCGGGACCCTGAACAACACCGGAATGCTGAACGCCGCAAACCAAACTGCCGCAACCAGGGCAACCATTCGGATGTTCAGTCCACCGTCGGTGGTCAGCCCGAGGAACCCGCGGGTATCACCGTCACCGGCGATGAACCCGAAGTAGCACAGCAGCAAGAGTACGATGCCGCCGAAATACCCCATTGCCCAACCGAAACCGGAGACCCTGCCGATGTTCTCCGGCGTGGAGACCTGACGAAGCATCGCGTTGTACGGCACATTGGCCAGCTCGAAGATCACCGAGGCCGCGGCAAGGAGCACAAGCCCCAACCACAGGTATTGGTACTGGTCGCGGACGAAGGACATCCCCGCCATGGCGCCCACGGTTGCGAGAGTGAGCACCCCCAACGCCCATTTGCGACGCCCGGCCGCATCGAAGCGCTGCCCTGCCACCGGTGCTGTTACCGCGATCACGAAGCCGGCGATCCCGAGCGCCCACCCCAGCAATGAACTGGCCGACACACTGCCCGGCAGGTCGTCCCCCACGGCATCGGTGAGATACACCGAGAAGACGAAGGTGAGGATCACCGCGTTGAACGCTGCGGAACCCCAGTCCCACAACCCCCAGGCCATCACCTGTTTGCGTGCGGTGGCAACCCCGATCACCTCTGAGCTCATGGCGGGAGCCTAGACGCTCGATGCACACTCTGCGGCGTAGATCGCGTCGACGTGCTCAATGCACCTAGTTGCATACGCACCACGTTGCATAGATACTGGGCGCGTGGCCCTCGAACACGCACTTCTCGTATCACTGTCGGAGCAGGCCGGCTCCGGTTACGAACTCGCTCGCCGGTTCGACAAATCCATCGGCTTCTTCTGGAGCGCCAGCCACCAACAGATCTACCGCGTCCTCAAGCGCATGGAGAGCTCCGACTGGGTGGTCGGCGAAACCGTCGTCCAGGATGGGCGCCCCGACAAGATCGTGTACGACGTCAGCGATCAGGGCCGCGAAGAACTCCGCCGATGGATCGCCGAACCCGCACCGGTCTCTCACCTTCGTGAGGATCTGGGGGTCAAACTCCGCGGAGCCTCCCTCGGCGACCTCGAATCGTTGCGGGCCGAGTTTCGCCGGCATCGCGACGAACACGAGCAACGCCTGGAGGTGTACCGACTCATCCAGAAGCGCGACTTCCCCGACCCCACGAGCTTGTCGGGTGTGCATCTGCATCAGTACCTGGTATTGCGCGCCGGATTCCGCATCGAAGAAGGTTTCTCGGATTGGTGCCAGGAAGTCCTCGAAGCCCTGTGACGAAGTCATCTACAGCCCGTGACGCCTCGTACCCCAGCTTCGCACCGAACATTTCAGCGAAAGGTCTCGACGTGACCAACCCCTACCCCGCATTACTCTCGCCACTCGACCTCGGATTCACCACTCTGAACAACCGCGTGATCATGGGTTCGATGCATACCGGTCTCGAGGACCGTGCCAAGAACATTCCCCGCCTTGCCGCCTACTTCGCCGAACGTGCCCGCGGCGGAGTCGGACTGATCGTGACCGGTGGCTACGCTCCGAACCGCACAGGCTGGCTGGTCCCCTTCGGCGCCAAACTCACCAACCGGATCGAAGCCCGCCGCCATCGCGCAATCACCGATGCCGTTCACGCGGCCGGCGGCAAGATTGCGCTGCAAATTCTGCATGCCGGCCGGTACAGTTACCAGCCGCTGAGCGTCTCCGCGTCGTCGATCAAGGCGCCCATCAACCCGTTCCGCCCGCGCGCGCTCACCGATCGTGGTGTCCGCTGGCAGATCCGCAACTTCGTCCGGTGCGCCCGTCTGGCCAAGTCCGCCGGGTACGACGGAGTCGAGATCATGGGTGGCGAAGGCTATTTCATCAACCAGTTTCTGTGCACCCGCACGAACAAGCGCACCGACCGGTGGGGTGGTTCTGCGGAGAACCGCCGTCGTATCGCCGTGGAGATTGCCCGGCGTACCCGCGCCGCCGTGGGCGACGAGTTCATCATTTCTTTCCGGCTGTCCATGGCCGACCTCGTCGAGGGTGGCCAGACCTGGGACGAAATCGTCGCTCTCGCCACAGAACTCGAGGCTGCCGGTGTCACGATCATCAACACCGATATCGGCTGGCACGAGTCGCGCGTGCCGACGATCGTCACGTCCGTTCCTCGTGCAGCGTTCGCAGACATCACCGGCAAACTCGAGAAGCACGTCGACATCCCGGTTGTTGCATCGAACCGGATCAACATGCCGGAAACGGCAGAAGAAATCCTCGACCGCGGTGACGCGCAACTGATTTCCATGGCACGGCCGATTCTCGCCGATCCCGAGTGGGTCGCGAAAGCCGAAGCCGACGCCGCCGACGAAATCAACACGTGCATCGCCTGCAACCAGGCGTGCCTCGACCACGCCTTCGTGAACAAGCATGTCTCGTGCCTGCTCAACCCCAGAGCAGGACGGGAAACCGAACTCGTGCTGTCGCCGACCCGGCGCACCAAGAACGTCGCGGTCGTCGGTGCCGGACCGGCGGGTCTGTCCGCTGCCTTGAACCTTGCAGAGCGCGGTCATTCCGTCACCCTGTTCGAGGCCGACTCCGAGATCGGTGGACAGTTCGGTATCGCGAAGCGCATCCCAGGCAAGGAAGAGTTCTCCGAAACCATCCGCTACTACCAGCGTCGCCTCGCGCGTGAAGGCGTGGATGTGCGCCTCGACACCCGAGTGAGCGCCCACGATGTGGTCGGAAACTACGACGAGGTCGTCCTCGCCACCGGTGTCACCCCGCGCGTGCCGGCCATTCCCGGCATCGACCATCCGAGCGTTCTCACCTACCCGGAGGTCGTCCGCGACGGCAAGCCGGTCGGAGAATCCGTCGCCGTCATCGGCGCCGGCGGCATCGGTGTCGACGTCAGCGAATTCCTGACCACCGAGGCCTCCCCCGCCCTCGACCTGAAGGAATGGAAGCAGGAATGGGGTGTCACCGAACCCGAAACCGCCCCGGGCGCACTCACGACTCCCGTCCCGCAGAAGTCCCCACGCGAGGTCTACCTCCTGCAGCGCAAGCCCGGACGTATCGGTGCCGGGCTCGCCAAGACCACAGGCTGGGTCCACCGTGCCGCACTCAAGGCCAAGGGCGTTCACGAACTGTCCGGCGTCAATTACGAGCGGATCGACGACGAAGGTCTGCACATCACCTTCGGCGAGAACCGTGAGAAGCCACGCACACTTGCCGTGGACAACATCGTGATCTGCGCAGGGCAGGAATCGGTGCGCGATCTGGTGGACGAACTGACCACCGCCGGTGTCGTCACCCATGTGATCGGCGGCGCAGACGTGGCCTCCGAACTCGACGCCAAACGCGCCATCGAGCAGGGCACCCGACTGGCTGCCGCCATCTGAGGTATTACGCTGGCTCACCGTGAGTCTGCCGAACCCCACTTCCACAGCCCGTGCCGTCGTGACGGGCGCCTCGTCCGGAATCGGCGAGGCGCTCGCCGCAGATCTCGCTTCGCGCGGGCACTCTCTCCTTCTCGTGGCGCGCCGTGGCGACGTCATGGAGAAGCTCGCCGCCGAGTTGCGCACGGCGCACTCTGTGGAGGTGGAGGTTCGCGCGTGCGATCTGTCCGATCGTGACCAGCGTTCGGTACTCGTCGACGAGCTTGCCGCCCGCGAGATCAGCGTGTTGTGCAACAACGCCGGTATCGCCACGTTCGGCCCGGTGTCCGAGCTCGACCCGGCCTACGAGCGAGCACAGGTGGAGCTCAACGCCGTTGCGGTCCACGACCTGACTCTTGCGGTACTTCCGGGCATGATCGCCCGTAAATCCGGGGCGGTGCTCATGGTCGGTTCGGCCGCCGGGAACATGCCGATCCCCAACAACGCCACCTACGCAGCCTCCAAGGCATTCGTGAACACCTTCTCCGAGTCACTGCGTGGTGAGCTCAAGGGAACGGGCGTCAACGTCACGCTCCTCGCGCCGGGCCCCGTACGGACCGAGACCCCGGACCCGGCCGAAGCCTCCATCGTGGACAAACTCGTTCCAGACTTCCTGTGGATCTCGAGCGAGCACACCGCCAAGGTGTCACTCGATTCGCTCGCCGACAACAAGATGCGCGTGGTGCCGGGACTGATCAGCAAGGCCATGTCGGTGGCGGGGCAGTACAGCCCGCGCGCCGTCGTTGCACCCATAGTGGGCACCTTCTACAAGAAGCTCGGCGACTGATTCACAAACTGGTCGGCGACTGCGGCCGACGCCGAAGATGCTGCGCATGATCTCCCGCCCTGTCATCGAGGCTGTAGACCGAAAGAAGCCGTCGTCGCGGCCTCTGGAAGCACCACTTTCGCCGCCAACTTCTCGTGCGCCGATTCTCGGTCGACTCTCGTTCGGACAGCACGGTCCGAGTTCGACGCCTCCACCCGCAGCCTCACACCCGGCAGTAATCTGCGTGGCCGCTTCTTCCGGTGTCAGCGGTGCATTGTCACCCGCGAAATCGACAGTCATACAGTTCCCCTCCATGCGCGAACCGGACGGGTGAACCCTAACGAGTGAGGACGTGACTACTGTGTTGTTCGTGCAGGACAAACTTGTGTGGATCGATTGTGAAATGACGGGTCTTCGACTCGGTACCGACAAGCTGATCGAAATCGCAGCTCTCGTCACCGACAGCGACCTGAACGTGCTGGGCGAGGGTGTGGACATCGTCATTCATACCGACGACGAGGCGCTGGCGGATATGCCGGACGTGGTGACCAGGATGCATGAGAAGTCGGGTTTGACGGACGAGGTGCGCAAGTCGGCCGTCACTCTGGCCGATGCGGAGCAGCAGGTCCTCGCCTATATCCGGGAGCACGTACCGTCAGCGGGGTCGGCTCCGCTCGCGGGCAATTCGATTGCGACCGACCGCGGATTCATTGCACGCGACATGCCCGAACTCGACGCCCATCTCCACTACCGGATGATCGACGTCAGCTCGATCAAAGAGTTGTGCCGTCGCTGGTATCCCCGAATCTATTTCGGACAGCCGGAAAAGGGGCTCGCGCACCGTGCGCTGGCCGACATCAAGGAATCGATCCGCGAACTCGAGTATTACCGACGCACCGCGTTCGTGGCCGATCCCGGACCGTCCACCAGCGATATCAGCGCAATTGTGAAGGATCTGGGCCCCGCCTGACACGCCGATTGGCGTCCGTGGTGCCCGACGCGCTAGTATCTTCCTCGCTGAAGTTGCTGCCCACGGGTGGCCGCAGAAGCGATGGTGAGTGTAGTTCAGTTGGTAGAGCACCAGGTTGTGATCCTGGCTGTCGCGGGTTCGAGTCCCGTCACTCACCCCAAGACGACAGTGCCCCACCTGCTTTGTACAGGTGGGGCACTGTCGTTCCAAAGGCTTGGGCAACGCCAGAATCGTGCCCGGCTTCACAAACCAGCGGTTCATGGTGAACGTGATCGGCGGGTGCTCCCAGCGGTCGGACACCGTGAATGTCGCGACCTTCGGTGCTTCGTCAAGTACTCGGGGTTCCCCGGAAGGTGGACAGTGGTCACGCGGCCATGCGGTTCGCGGTCGGTGACATTTCGTTGTCGATGGGGCTGAGCATTCCGGCAAATCCAGCCCTCCTGGTTCGGCGGTTTGTCGGATACGTGGCTACGGGGAGATAAGACATCGGTTGGTCGATCTGTGTCGCTCGAACCGACCCAGAGCCTCGGTATCGATAGCTCCGATGTTCGCCAACCCCCACAGATCGCGCGCGACGGCACGGGGAAGTGCCATGTCGAGTTCCGGGGCCAACTCTGCGCGAGCTGTTCGAGACGGTCCTGTTCGCTGCGACGATAGAGGGGCGGAGGTGGCAGCGGGCACTTCGGACTCGGCGTTGCCGAGTTGCGGTCGCCGCGCAAGGTCGAGCACGGTTTGTTCCGGTGCGGTGGTCAGCGCCCGACCGAGTGGCGTTTCGACTCGCTCGGCGTCCAATGCGTCGGTGTCGCGCTTGACGAACCCGAGAGTGGCGACACGGTCGAGCAAGTCGATCGGCCGGTGCTGACTGGGAACTGCCACTACTGCCGTCGCCGGTGCACGCGGGATTGCGCCGAGTACACGGGCTGCACTGACGCCCATCAGTACGGCCTTGTCGGGGCCGTAGATTGCGGAGGCGACACTCGCGGCTACGACCTCTGGCCAGGCAGCCGCGGTCGGCCAACCTGGTCCTGAGGGACGGCGACGTAGTAGCGCGGGCAACGCGGTTCACGACTCCCTGATCCGCCGGCCTGGCCAGCCTCAGGACGGGGATGGGTATATGCCCCCTGCCGCGTACCGAGAGCGGATTGTGCGCAGCGGTGAACGGCCGGCTCAACCGGCAGTGCTGTCCCTCGGTTCTTCACCACAATTCCCATCAGTATGCGTTTCGTAGGCTATGACCCCACGTATTGCATACTGGGCCTGCAATCGAACGGGATCGAAGAAACCTCCGTACCCGCACTGCAATGTGGCACTGGTGTGGACGTCCTCGGTCCGGGTGCCGTTGGTGATCTCGTCTGTGCGCACCGGCTTGCCGGTGACCGCTTCACGCTGTAGCCGAGTGACCGGCACCATGCTCCACGTGACAGCTCGGACAGCTCGGACAGCTCGGACAAAGCAATCACTCGTTTACGGATTACGCATTGTCGGCGTTGCCGGCCTTCCAGACCTCCCACGGGACGTTCCAGTCGCCGAGACCGTCGACACCGGACAGAGTGCCGCCCACCGTGTTCTGCACGATCACGAGGTCACCGCGCTTCATGTTGTCGTACACCCATTTCGCATCCGCAGGACTGAGGTTCAGGCAGCCGTGGCTGACATTGGTGTATCCCTGCTGCGCCACCGACCACGGAGCCGAATGGAGGAAGATTCCGCTGTACGACATCCGCGTCGCCCATTCCACCGGCGTCTTGTAGCCCTGAGCGGAATCGACCGGCACACCGTATGTGGACGAATCCATCACGATGCTCTCGAATTGGCTACCGATGATGTACACGCCGTTGTCGGTGGGGGTGTCGTCCTTCCCCATGGACGTCGGCATCGTCTTGACGACCTGCCCGTTCAACCTGAACGTGACCGTCTTGGTGTTGTCGTCCGCGGTCGCGATCATCGAATCACCGATCGTGAAAGTGGAGTGCGCATTCTCTTGGCCGAACAGCCCGCCACCGAAATCGGTGCCGTATGCGGCCACGTCCACGGTGACCGTCGTACCCGGCGCCCAGAAGTGCTGCGGACGCCACCGCACTTCACGGTTGCTGAGCCAGTAGAACGCACCCTCGACCGGGGGGTTGGTCGTCACGGTGATCGCTGCCTCTGCGGCCTTGCGGTCTGGAATGTTCTCGTCGAACTGCACGGCGACCGTCTGACCGACGCCGACCACGGCGCCGTCGTAGGGCATCACATACGGCTTGGTGACGTTGCCTGGCGAACTCGTGGTGAACGATGACGTCTTGACGGTGACGCCGCCCAGCCCATAAGCCTTGGCCTCGACCGTGTAGTGCTTGTTGTATCCGAGCGGCTCGGTTGTGACCCACGACAGCTTGTCGGGGGCGATGGTGCCCTGAACCACCTGCCCCTCCGGGTTGAGCATCGTCACCTCGGCAAGCGTTCCGTCTTCCACGTTCAACGTAACCGGCGTACCTACCGATACCCCCACCGCGCCGTCGGGGGCCGACATCGCGAATTTCGGCTTGATGAGCTCGGTGAGCGGGTTCGAGTCGATGGGCGCCTGTCCTTCGGTGGAGGCCGAACCGAGGGAGCATCCCGCAAGAGCCAACATCGCCACCGTCAGGACCGCAATAGCCGATACCGCCTTGGACAATCCGGCGCGACCCGAGACGGATGCCACACTCCGGCCAGGCGCGGACGAACGACGCCACACACTCATGGACTACCCCACTTCACGTTCTCGCTCCGAATACACGTTCCGCCAGCTCGCCACTCGCCCCCGTAGACGATCGGCGCATCGAGCCCGTGTGACCACCAATGATGCCAGCCTCGACGGGCCTGTCCAACCAAACATGGCTATGGCTGGCGTAACTTTCGAATATCAATCGCCCCCAACGCATCCATCGTTACTCTGCCAGGCAATCCACCAGGCGATTTGCGTTCTCGAGAACGGGTCCGCTACTGTTCTGTCTCGCAAGAACGAGCGCCTATAGCTCAGTTGGTAGAGCAAGTGACTCTTAATCACTGGGTCCGGGGTTCGAGTCCCTGTGGGCGCACAGAAATGCCCCCATCCTCGTCACGAGGATGGGGGCATTTTCCGTTTCACAGCACCACCAGTCTCACACCACCGCCGTCAGGGTACGGGTGCACAAACGACGAACGGGCCGCCCCGGAGCAATGTCACCCCGATAACGGCCCGCTCAGCGCGTCGAAAGATCTCAGCGCAGCAGTTTGCGAATCATCAGGAGTCCCACGAGGGCCCCTGCGCCCATCAGCCCGTACTTGACGGCCGGTTCGTTGAGCTTCGCGGCAACCGTCTGCTTGGTGCTGTCCACGAGCCGCTTCGGATTGGCGCGAACCGACAATTCGTCGAGAGTGCTCGCGAGTTGATGACGGGCGTTCTCGATCTCGCGCTCGATACTCTCGGTGTCCCTGGGCACGTGTCCTCCAACTGGTCGATTGTTCTCGATCGGGTACAGGCGTCGTACCAACGATCGTGCAATGTGCACGACCGTACCGTGGAAACCACGAGATCGGACGCACACTCACCCCAACCGTAGAACAACGACGAAGCGATCGAGCGCACAGTCCGGTCCCGTCCCCCCGCCCTGACGCTAATCTGGACCCGTGACCGAGACGAAGAGACTCGCCCCCGGCGACAGCGCGCCCGAATTCACTCTCCCCGACGCCGACGGCAACGACGTGTCGTTGGGCTCCTATCGCGGGCGCAAGGTGATCGTGTACTTCTACCCGGCTGCGAGCACCCCCGGCTGCACGAAGCAGGCCTGCGACTTCCGCGACAACCTCTCCGAGATCAACGGCGCGGGCCTCGACATCGTGGGCATCTCCCCCGACAAGCCCGCCAAGCTCGCCAAGTTCCGTGACAACGAAGAGCTGACCTTCCCGCTACTGTCCGATCCAGAGAAGACCACCCTCGAGGCCTGGGGCGCGTTCGGCGAGAAGAAGCTCTACGGCAAGGTCGTGCGCGGCGTCATTCGCTCGACGTTCGTCGTGGACGAAGACGGCAAGATCGAGGCCGCCCAGTACAACGTCCGGGCAACGGGCCACGTGGCGAAGCTCAGGCGCGACCTGTCCGTTTGATCTCGGTCCCGGTTCGCACTTCGGAGCCGACGAACAGCTCGACACCGTCCAGCAGTCGGGCAAGTCCGAACAAGATGTTGTCCCATTCGTCGTCGGAGGCCGCGCCCGAGTCCGCGGTGGCGTCGGCTTGATCGAATGCCCCTGCCTCGACCGCGGACAGCAAGGCCGGGAACCGTGCTGGATCCAGCAATGCCGGCAGCACGGCGGGGTAGTACAAGGCGTTGGACTCGTCGGCAGCAGAAATGTCCCTCGCAAGGCGTGCGCAGCCGATGACGTACATCGAGATATTCACGGCAACGGTCACTTTCATCGTTTCCGAAAGCCCTACCGGCGCGAGGCACTGGAGCAGGTGCTCCATCCACGCCAGATTGTTCGGTCCACTGGGTGGCGCCTCCATCGGTAGGTCGAGCCACCACGGGTGTCGGCCGATGACCTCGAATTCCGCCACCGCGTGCCGCTCGACGGAACCTCGCCAATCGAGACTCGGATCGAACTCGGGCGGCACTCCGAGAGCATGGTCGAGCATGAGCGTGACCAGGTCGTCTTTGCTTTCCACGTAGCGGTACAGCGACATCGTCGTGAATCCGAGTTCCCTGGCGATTCGCGCCATGGACACGGCTGTCAGCCCTTCCTCGTCGGCGACTCGCACAGCCGTCTCGACGATGCCCCCCACCGTCAGCCCACGCCGGGGGCCGCGCGTACCTGTCTGATTCAGACCCCATGCGGTCTGCACCACATGTGGCAAGTCCGTCAGATCGAAGCCAGTCGCGATCTGCGCGCTTTCGTCTCGCGTCATTCCGATCCATTCCGCGTCGAAGGTATTGCCACGATCCTAAAACTGTGTACTGTATAAACAATCGTATATGACCTACACAGTATTGGAGTGTCATGTCCCCCGAAGATCCGGCAATCACCGTGAACAAACTCGTCAAGAGGTACGGGCATCGCACCGTGCTCGACGGCATCGACTTCCAGGCACCACGTGGCAGCGTCTTTGCCCTCCTCGGCGCCAACGGTGCGGGTAAGACCACCACGGTCGACATTCTTTCCACACTCACCCCACCGGACGGTGGCAGCGCGAGCGTGGCCGGCCACGACCTTCACCGCTCGCCTCAGGAGATCCGGCGGTCCATCAGCCTCACCGGTCAGTATTCGGCGGTCGACAGGATGCTGACCGGTTTCGAAAACATGCTCCTGATGGCAGATCTTCATCACCTGGGCAAGCGGGACCGACAACGACGAAGCGCCGAACTGATCGAACGATTCGACCTCGAATCCGCTGCCCACAGGCGCGCCGATACCTACTCGGGCGGAATGATGCGCCGCCTCGACATCGCGATGAGTCTCGTGGGGCGGCCCGAGGTCTTGTTCCTCGACGAACCGACAACGGGACTGGACCCGCGTAGCCGACACGAGATGTGGTCGGTGGTCGGCGAACTGACCCGCGACGGTGTCACCGTCTTCCTCACGACGCAATACCTCGACGAGGCCGACGAACTCGCCGACCGGATCGCGGTACTCGACAGCGGCAGGGTCGTCGCCGAAGGCACCGCAGCCGAATTGAAGCGACTGGTCCCAGGCGGTCACATCGAACTCGGTTTCGACGACCCGGCCCGATTCCGCAGTGCCGTCAAGGACCTACCCGAATACCCCAGCCACGAGGACCGTCTGACGATCGAGGTCGATACCGACGGAAGCGTCGCCTCCCTGAAGGCTGTTCTCGACTCGCTCGACCCCTCGGTCACCGTCGACCGAATCGAAATCCACACACCCACACTCGACGACGTGTTCTTCGCGCTCACCGGTGCGGATCGGACGCCTACCGTCGAGGCTCCCCGAGAGACGGTCACACGATGACGACACCGACACTCACCACGACCGGCCGAGTCGCGAGCACGCGAGTGCATACGACCCGAGATTCCCTCACGATGCTTCGCCGGAGTCTGAGACATACTCTGCGCAGCCCCGACTCCTTGATCACGGCAATTGCTTTACCCGTCCTGCTGATGTTGCTGTTCGTGTACGTGTTCGGTGGTGCGATCGACGCGGGAACCGAGTACCTCGACTACGTCGTGCCGGGCATCCTCGTTCTCTGTGCGGCATGGGGCGCGTCCACTACCGCGGTGTCGGTCTCCAACGACATGACCGAAGGCATCATCACGCGATTCCGCACCCTTGCCATCGCCCAGTCTGCGGTGCTGACCGGCCATGTCCTGGCCAGCACGATCCGCAATGTGGTGACGACGGCGCTGGTCGCCACCCTCGCCGTCCTCATGGGGTTCCGGCCGACCACCGACATGGACCGCTGGCTTCTCGCTATCGCTCTCATCGCGGGATTCGTCGTCGCCCTGTCTCTACTGTGTGCCGGCCTCGGCATTCTGGCGCAGACCCCGGAAGCGGCCAGCGGCCTCACCTTCGGATTCCTGTTCCTCCCGTATGTGAGCAGTGCGTTCGTCCCAACAGAGACGATGCCTACGTGGTTGCACGGATTCGCCGAACATCAGCCGATGACCCCGATCATCGAGACATTGCGAGCACTGTTGTGGGACACGCCGGTAGGAAACTCGGGCTGGCTCGCACTCGGCTGGATCGTCGGCGTCAGCGTGATCGGTTACGGATTCGCCACCCTGATGTACCGTCGGCGGGCCGCCACACGGAATTGAACGGCCGCCCCGACACCAGCTCCTGAACCGGCCCAGTTCTCGGGTGAACACGTCACGAGCGATAACCTGGGTCCGTGGAGCCGCAAGCGAACAAGAAGGTGCCGCGTCACGCCGATCCCGCGTTGGAACTGCCGTCCGACCCGCAGGAACTGATGCCGCGCCGCCGGCCGACGCAGGAGCGCAGCCGTCGCAAGTTCGAAGCACTACTGGCAGCTTCGCGGGAACTACTGGTGGACGTGGGCTTCGAATCGTTCACCTGTGAGGAAGTCGCCTCGCGGGCAGAAGTACCCATCGGCACTCTTTACCAGTTCTTCGCCAACAAGTATGTGATCGTCTGTGAACTGAACCGTCAAGACCTCGTGGGCGTACAGCACGAACTCGCCCAGTTCGACGGAGAAGTGCCGTCCCTCGATTGGCTCCGGTTTCTCAACAGTTTCGTCGACCACATGTCGAATCTATGGACCAGCGATCCATCTCGCCGCGAAGTGTGGTTGGCGATGCAGTCGACCCCGTCCACCCGCGCAACCGGCGCCATCCACGAGAAGGCCTTCGCTGAACAGGTTTCACGCATGCTTGCGCCACTCACACCGGACACGCCTCGGGAACGGCGCAAGATGATGGCCGAGGTCCTCGTCCACGTCGTCTATTCGATGCTCAACTTTTCGGTGCAGGACAACCAAAGTCACGACAGCGCAGTCGCCGAACTGAAGAGACTGATGGTGGCGTACCTGCTCGTCGCCGAAAAGGAATCACGCACCTCCTCCCCGTGAGTGGTTTGCGAGTCCAGAGACTCGTCAACCACTCACAGGGCGCGGAGCGCCCTACCTCTCGAGGATCACGAAGGCGCCGGCCGTGTCGCCGTCGTGAGTGAGCGACACGTGGATCGTCACGTCGGTGAGGTGTTCGGCAACGTTGCCACGTAGCCGAATCGATGGCCGACCCCACGCGTCCGTCACCACCTCGATCAAGTGGTGAATCATCTCCGGGAGCACCGGCGGGCGGGCGAACAGTGCTGTGGACCATGCCTTGATCACTGCCTCCTTCGCCGCCCACCGGGCTGCGAAATGTCGTGCCGGATCGGAGCTCCGGGTCACGGCGTCGCGGCGCTCACCCGGTGTGAAGTTGTCGAGCATCGCCGTACCCGGACGATCCAACTGCTCGGCGAACTCCGACACCGTCACGAGGTCGAAACCGATTCCCAGAACTCCCATCCCGACTCCTCCTACCGGCAGCCGGGCAGGCCCGAGCTGTACACGCCGTCTGCACCCAGGCGTGCGTCACGGCTTACCAGCACGTCTGCCTCGAGCTGACGGGTTGCCGTGGCAGGAGCCTTCTCTCCTCCGAAGCGGCGGTTCGCAGGACGCTCGTACAGCTCTGCGCCGCCGACCATCGCCTCGACGAGACGTCGCTGCCCTGCAACCGTCCGCTCCTGCGCACGAGTCACATACGAGTCGCGCCGGTCGAGAGGAAGCGACTCGACGAACGCCTGCGGATGCACCACTGCAATCAGGCCCGAGACGTGACCGAAGCCGAGGCTCGTGAGTAGACCTGCCTTCAGCGGGAACTGCTCGCCGAACCGCAGCGCGTCGCGAACCCATACGAGATGCTCGTGGTCGGACATCTGCTCGTCGACGCAATCCAGGCTGCGATTCGGCGGCACCGTGCCTTGGCCGAGCACCTGGCAGAGACCGTTGAGCTGGAATGCTGCGGCACCGCCCTTCGCGTGCCCGGTCAGACTCTTCTGCGAGACGACGAACATCGGCGCCCCTTCGCTGCGTCCGAGCGCTCCGGCGAGGCGCTCGTGTAGCTCCGCCTCGTTCGGATCGTTGGCCGCGGTGGAGGTGTCGTGCTTCGAGATCACCGAGATGTCGTCGGCACTCACGCCCAACTTCGCAAGCGACCGAGCGAGTTGCGAATCCGCTCCCCCGCGACCCGCACCGAGTGCGCCGATGCCGGGGGCCGGAATCGACGTATGCACGCCGTCTGCGAACGACCCTGCATAGGCGACCACTCCCAAAACGGGAAGGCCCATCTCCAGAGCCAGATCACCACGCGCCAGCAGCACGGTGCCGCCACCCTGCGACTCGACGAACCCGCCGCGTCGACGGTCGTTGGCGCGTGAGAATCGACGGTCGTCGATGCCCTTGGCCCGCATGTCGTCGGTCTTCGCGGTGGCGGACATGTCACCGAACCCGATGATGCCCTCCGTGCCGAGGTCGTCGAACCCACCGGCCACTACCAGCTGCGCCTTGCCCAGCTTGATCTTGTCGGCACCTTCCTCGACGGATACCGCAGCCGTAGCGCAGGCTGCGACGGGGTGAACCATCGCGCCGTAGCCACCCACGTACGACTGGACCACGTGGGCCGCAATCACATTCGGCAAGGCTTCCTGCAGGATGTCGTTGGGCCGGTTCTCACCGAGCAACGTGTCGATGTACAGCGACCTCATCGATGTCATGCCGCCCATACCGGTGCCCTGCGTGTTCGCCACCAGCGAGGGGTGAACCCACCGCAGCAGTTCGCTGGGAGTGAATCCACCGGTGAGGAAGGCATCCACGGTGGCAACGATGTTCCACAGCCCCACACGGTCCACCGAATCTGCCATGTCGGCGGGAATGCCCCACTTCGTGACGTCGAAGCCAGTCGGAATCTGACCACCCACGCTGCGAGTGAGCTTCATCTTCCGTGGCACCCGAATCTCGGTGCCGGCTTTGCGCGTGACCTGCCAGTCGCCGCTGTCGGGCACGGCCGAGATCACCGTATTCTCGGGATCGGCTTCGGCGAATGCTCGTGCCTCGGCCTCACTGCTCACCGCGAACGACAGGTCCTTGTCGAGGAACACGGAGGTGAGCAGCGGTGCGGTGTTCTCGACCATCGCGCCGTCATCGGCGTACTGACGAATTCCGCACTTCTGAACCACCACATCGTGGTAGTGATCTGCGATGTCCGCTTCGGGAACAAGATCGCCGGTCTCGGCGTCGTACCAGCCGGGCACCGGGGTGGTCTCCCACGTGACGAGCCCGGTGTTCCAGGCCAGTTCGAGAACACCTGCCGCAGAGAGCTGCTCGTCGACCTCGAACTCGAACCGCGTGCGAGCCGAACCGTAGGGCCCGAGCTCGCCCGCGCCCACGATAACGACCATGTCTTCAGGTACCGCCGCGACGCGCGACCACGCCGGGGCTGCAGCCTCGGTGACGCGAGGCGGAGCGGGTAGCGCTCCAATGGTGTCGATTGCCGGGCCGGCCTCGTCATTGTCGCCTGCGGCTGCATCCTGTGCCTGCTTGGCCAGGGTCGGCAGATCCACATTCGCGGTCGCGAGTCCACCGGTCAGATCCGCCGTCACCGGTTCGGACACTGCCCGGTCACGGATCTGCGGGGTGCAGAGAGTCAACAGTTCGGCAGCCATCTCCTGCGTAGACCAGGTACGAACACCGGCTTCTTCGACAGCCTCGACGAGCGGATCGTTTCCGCCCATCAGTCCGGTACCCCGCACCCAGCCGATGAAGGCGTGAACCAGGGTGACTCGCTCGGACCACGCCCGTTCCGCACTCCAGCGTCCCACCACAGAATCCAGTGCCGCTTTGGCCTCACCGTAGGCACCGTCTCCGCCGAAGAGTCCACGGTTGGGCGAACCCGGCAATACGACGTGCAGGTGCGTGTCGACGTCACGGTCGTGCCCGACCTTCGACAGACCACCGATCAGCCGCTCCACCGACCACAGGAGAACACGCATTTCCATCTCGGCACGCGCGCCCGCGTCCGCGAGGCTGCCCGCCACCCGGGGTGCGGCGAACGGGAACAGCATCGAAGGAGTGAATGCCTCCTTGACAAGCTTCTTTGCGCCACCGGCAGTCTCGAACTGGTCCGTGCCGATCCACTCGATGAGCGCATCGATATCCGTGTACGACGCCATGTTCGCGGGAACCACCCAGAGAGCCGCCCCAGCACGGGCATTGCGGCGGTACAGGTCCCTGTAGAAGCGGAGACGCTGATCGTCGAGACGCGAGGTGGTCACGAATACCGTTGCCCCACCGGCGAGAAGGCTACCTGCGACCGAGGCCGCGATAGAACCCTTGCTGGCCCCGGTGACAACGGCCACCTCGCCGGCCCACTGCGCCGGGACTTCCGTGTTGTCGAGCGCCACCGAGGCGATCTGCGCAAACGTCTCCGCGAGAGAAATCCGGTTCTCGGCACGCGCCCTCGCCTCCCACCACTGTGCCTGCGTGGCCACGATCTTGCCGGCACCGACAAACGAGTCGACGGAGGCCGAGTCGCCGTCCAACCACAACCGAGCCAGGTCCTCACGGGCACTCGCCCAACGATCGTCCAACAGAACGGCACGCCGACCGTCGAATGCGGGTGCCACGAGCCGGGGCCAATCGGATCCGAGTTCCGCCGACACCAGATCGACGAGCTCCGTATCCGTCGCCTGGTCGGCGACGGGGCCGTCCCCGGCCAGGCCTAGTTGCTCGAGAACCAATCGCGCCGCCGACGCCAGGACTCCGTCACGACCGGTGATGTGCTCGGTGAACTCACCCAAGGCCGCCGCATCGACCGTGCCGCCTGCCCCGCCACCAGAGGACGGAAGCGAAACGCTGATGCCCCGCCGGGCAGCGACGGCAGCCACTGCACTGTCGACGACCGCATCCACCGCAGCCCCGTCGGCGAGACCGTCCCCGGCAAGGCCACCGAGGTCGCCGCCGCGAATGCTCGCACCGTCACGGGTACCGAGTGCTACCTCCGCGGTGACGTGGTGCGCCCACCCCCCGCCGAGTTCCCACACCTTCTTCACGCGATCCGAAACCGCTGCGGGGCGCCGGCCCGAGGGGCCGAACACCTTTCGCAGGTGGTCGTTGATCGAGTCCGACAGCACAGGGCCGAACGGCTTGTAGGTGCGGGCAAGCTTGTCGACAGTGCCTGCAAGAGAGCCCATATCGGCATCGGCCGCGCCGTCGATGGCACCCAGAGACAGCTCCGAACCGAGGTCCACGAGCAGCTGGTTGCGGCGCGAGGACACACCGTCGCACAGGGACTCGATCGTGTCCGCCGCACCGACCTGATCCGGACGCAGTTTCGTCCACAGACTGATGAGCACCGCGGTGGCGTCGGAGGCCGAGAAGGCGATGTCGTCCGGTCTGGGCCCACCCGTCGGTGCTGCAGGCGCTGCAGGCGCAGTGGGTACTGCGGTTGCGGCAGGTGATTCCTCGGCAGGCTCGTCGTCCTCCACCGGGGCGGGGTCGACGTCCGTGGAGTACACGATCGACGCCTCACGCTCGATGTTGAGTACCTCCACCGGGTCCCCGAATCGTCCCGGCAATTTCAGGGTCTGTGATGCCAGGTTCGCCACCGTGGGTACAGAACCGAGTCCGATCTCGACGAAGCGTTCGACTCCCAGGCCGCCATCGGCTTCGTCTGCGAACAGCAGGTCCTGTGTCTCGATCCAGCGGACGGGGCTGGCGAACTGCCACGCCAACAGTTCCGTCAGCACCACATGAGTGAGCTGGGACGGCTTCTGCGACCAAGCGTCGAAATCTGCGAGTACGTCGCGAAGAGGCTGCGAAGGAACCAGGTCGGCGATCTCCTGAACGAAGTCGCGATCGAGTGAGAACGGCTTCGGCACGAGATTCGGGACGTACCGACCGATCAGAATGCTCGGATCGATCTCGCGGGGCAACAGCTCCTCGAGTCGGCCACGGAAATCGTCCACACCACCACGTAGCACGGTCGAGTGGAACGGCACGTCGATGCCGGGAACCTGAATGTAGGCGCGCTTGCCACCGAACTCCTTGCGGCGGATGTCGATTTCCTTCTCCAGGGCATCGAGGCCCGCAACCGTTCCCGCAATGGCGTACTGCGAGCCGCGCAGGTTCAGGTTGACGATCTCGAGGAACTCACCGGACTCGTCGGCAACACTGCCGATGAAGGCGTGTAGGTCGTCATCCGAAACACCGATCTGCGACGGCCGAATCGCCGCCATCCGGTAGTCGGATCGACCGTTCTCGTCGCGGGGAACCAACTCGTGCATCGCCGAACCGCGCTGGAACACCACTTCGAGAACCGCCTCGAGGGGAAGAACTCCCGCGACAGCAGCGAGCGCGTTGTACTCACCCACCGAATGGCCCGCGAGCAGCGCGTCCTCGACGAAAGCTCCGGCCTCGCGCAGTTCCGCTACCTGAGCCACGCCGAGGGTTGCCATCGCAACCTGAGTGAACTGGGTCAGGTGCAGGACTCCGTCGGGGTGCTTGTGCGTGATGCCGCGAGCCTTCACGACAGTGGGGTTGTCTCGAACAACAGAGAGGATCGAGAATCCCAGCGCCTTGCGCGTGTGCTTGTCGGCGCGGTCCCATATTTCACGCGCCGCCTTGGACCGAGCGCGTGCATCAAGACCCATTCCGGGGCGCTGAATTCCCTGACCGGGGAACGCGTACACGGTCTTGGGCACCGCGGTACGGCCTGTCGCGACCATGACCAGTTCGCCGTCGATACGGCAGCCGACCTCGACGATCTCCGCACCGCGGTCGGT
This sequence comes from Rhodococcus quanlei, assembly GCF_055231015.1. Lineage (NCBI taxonomy): Bacteria > Bacillati > Actinomycetota > Actinomycetes > Mycobacteriales > Nocardiaceae > Rhodococcus > Rhodococcus quanlei. The sequence continues at coordinate 59,355 of NZ_JBUYWD010000004.1, forward strand.
GGCCACGCGATCGACGCGGATGTCGATCGCGGCGCCCGGACGAACCATGCCGAGGAACCGTGCGGTCCACGCCGTGAGCCGCCGCGCGGGGGTGCGCGTCTGTGCCGGATCGACAGCAGTCACCGCCTGCTGGGCTGCGGCAGACAACCACATGCCGTGCACGATGGGGGCACCGAGACCCGCGAGGAGGGCGGCATTCTCCGAAACGTGGATCGGGTTGTGGTCACCGGACACCTGTGCGAACGGTGCCATGTCACGAGGGGCGGTGACAGTGGTGTCGCGGCGGCGCCGCCGAGGGGTGTCCACGACCTCGTCACCGAGCGAACCACCTGCACGCGGCGGATCGGTCAATTCTGCCTTGCCGGTGCGCCCGCGAATGGCGAACCGCTCCGACAGTATGGCGACTGCCGGTGCGTCCAGCCCCTCCCCGAGCATGGCACCTACCTGCACCTTCACCTCGACCACACGGCCGAGATCGGTGTCGCGGACGGAATCGACTTGCGCCTTCACGACGAGAATGCTGGTGTCGGTGGGAAGCTCGCCGACGAGCTCGACGGCGTGGTCGAGGTGCACGAGGTCGAGCATTCCCTCGATGACCGACACATCGTCGGCCCGAGCATCACCGAGCGCAGCAAAAACCGCCGGCCAGCACGCACCGACGATCACGTCGGGAACGGCCTTGCCGCTCACGCCGAGCGTCGGCGGCAGACCTGCACCGGTGACGCCTGCATGATCGGCGACCAGTTCCGGCATCCACGCCAGATTGATGCGCGCGACCCCGTTCTTCACGGTCGGTAGCTCTTGGCCCGCAGCTACCGACAACAGCGCTGTCATCGACTCTTCTGCGTCGGCGACACTCACGACGGGAGCTCCGCCGTCCGCAACCGACGCGGGCAGTCCGATGCGGATCTGTACCGAGCGACCCGCCACCAATGGCACGGTCAGCTGCAGGTGCTCGTCGTCGAGCACGGAGATCTCGGCGCCGGTGGTCTCGTGCATCGCGAGCGTGTCGCTCTGGGCGGACCAACGGTCCAGATCACCGAGACGGCGCACCGGGTTCTGTGTCAACCGACCGGCCCAGGTGATGTCCGGTGCGGACAGGATCGCGTCGATCGGCCCCGAAACGAGGTCCCGGTGCCGGCGTCCGAGGAGTGCCGTGGGTGTCGCACCGTCGGCGATCAGGTCGTCGTAGGTGGCCTTCTCGAAGCGGTCGAGAAGTGCGCCCACAGGCTCGTCGACTCGCGTGATCCCGGCGACGGCAACGGTTCCCGGGATGACGCACACCTGGTCGGCACCGTAACGGGGATCGTGCGCCTGCCAGAGAGAGTCCGAGCGCCACCAGCGCCGCACATCGCCGTCGATGACCGGAACGAAGTTGACCGGCTTGCCCGGGGTCTTGCACAGCGACACGAAGAACGACACGTCTGCCGGGTGCAGGCAGGTATCTGCGTAATCCGGGTACTGGGTCTGCAGGGCGCAGATCGCGGCCTCTGGGCGTTCCAGAATCGTCGGGTCCGAGAACAGCGTCGGAACGGGGCCGCGATCGATGGGATGTAGCCGCGCCTCCGCACGCTGCAGCATCTCACCGAAACGGTCCCGCCAGGTGACGTCGAGCCAGGGGCTGGTGACGGCTTCTTCGAAGGCATCGGCGAGGTCGCTACCGCACTCGAACTCGCGCGCCGAATCGATCCCGACCGTCAGTTCGAGATAACGACGAAGCCACTGCTCGTACGTCATCGTGGACACGTCACCGAAGTACGGTTTGGCCGTGACATTCAGGGCCTCGATGATCTCGTCGCGGCGCTGCGCCACGGCGTCGGCATCGCCGGCAACCTCATCCAGCAGGCGGCCCGTGCGGGATGCAGCATTGTCGATCTCGTGGATGTCTGCGCCGAGTTGGCTGCGACCGGATGCCATTCCACCTTCAGCGGTACCCGCCCCGACCCAATCCGGGGTTCCGGGTGTGTCGACGAGGAGCTGCTTCACCTCCGGCGAGGTGGTCGCTTCCAATGTCGCCATCGCCGCGGTACCGACGAGGATGCCGTCGACGGGCATCGCCGGGAATCCCGCGGCCACCGACCATCGGCCGGTCAGATAATCGGCGGCACGCTCGGGGGTTCCGATACCGCCACCGACGCAGATCACCAGATTCGAACGGGTACGCAGCTCGGAGTACGTTTCGAGCAGAAGATCGTCGAGGTCCTCCCACGAGTGGTGACCGCCGGCTTTACCGCCCTCGATGTGCACGATGACGGGGAAGGACGGAACCTCGTTGGCGATGCGGATCACCGAACGGATCTGCGCGACCGTTCCCGGTTTGAAGGCGATGTTGGTGATGCCCACCTCGGAGAGCTCCTCGATGAGCGCGACCGCCTCGTCGAGTTCCGGGATCCCAGCGGTGACGACGACACCGTCGAACGGCGCTCCGGCCGTTCGGGCACGCTGAACGAGACGCTTGCCGCCCACCTGCAACTTCCACAGGTACGGATCCAGAAACAGCGAGTTGAACTGCACACCACGTCCGGGCTCGAGCAGCGTCTTCAACTCGGCAACACGATCGTCGAAGATGGTTTCCGTGACCTGGCCGCCACCGGCCAGCTCCGCCCAGTGACCCGCATTCGCCGCTGCAGCAACGATCTTCGCGTCCACCGTGGTAGGCGTCATTCCGGCAAGCAGGATGGGCGAACGGCCGGTGAGCTTCGTGAACGCCGTCTCGACACCGGTACGCCCGTCCGGCAAGGTCACCGGCCGCGGCGCGAAGTCGGTCCACGCGGGAGCCACCTCGGGGGCCGCACCGGGTGTGAGGAGGTTGCGAAGCCCACCGCGGGTTGCAGCGGCGATCATGCCTATCCCCTGACCTCGCAGGCTTCCCGCAGTCATGCGACTGAGTAGTTCGCCGGGGCCGAGATCCACGATCCATCGCGTGTCCGTCTTCACGACGGCATCGACGGTGTCGACCCAATCGACTGGATCGACCAGGATCGCTCTGGCGCACTTACCTGCGAGTTCGACGTCGATCCCACAGCGGTTCGCCCACTGTTCGACGAGTTCGACGGCTTCACCGAGCGCAGGATGGTGGAACCCGATCTCGGTGTCGACGTCCTCGAAGGTCGGCGAGAACACCGAGCCACCGCGCTTCTTCGCGCTCCGCTCGCGCGACTCGGAGTCGGAAATTTCTTCGCACCGCTGTTGCACGCGGACAAGCTGGGCAGGCGGGCCCGACAGGACCACACGACGGCGACCGTTCCGGATGGCAAGGATCGGCGCCTTCGCCGAATCCACACCGTCGGCGACCTCGGCGACGACGGCCCGCAGACGTTCCGGGTCGACCTGCGATACCGCCACCATCGGACTGCGGCCGCCCGCAGCGATCACGCCGCGCCTACGGCCGACCAATCCTGCTGCAGCGCCGATCATCTGAGCAATCGCCAGCAGGGTGCCGTCCTGATGTCCGGACGACGCGACGGACTCGACCGCGAGCACACCCTGAGAATGACCCACCACCGACACGGGCGGGTGCACGGTGGGGTCGAGGCCGCCGGCCGCGAGTGCGCGCAGGGCTGCCAACTGCGTGAGGAAGACGCCGGGCAACGACACCGCAGAAGCACTCAGGACGGCGGCAGACAGACCGGCATCCGGGTTTTCGTCTTCCGAGTAGTCGTTGTCGAGCATCCATGCGATCGGATCGAAGCCGGAGGTGCGGACCACGAGCAGGTCAGCGGCGACCGGTTCGAGACGGAGCGCGGCCTCGTTCACCAGCTTGGTGAGCGCGGGTTCGAGTCCGTGATCGCCAACCAGTTCGTCGAGCGAGTTCAGCCAGGAGGCGCCCTGTCCGCCGAACGCGAGCGTGTATGGCTCTCCGGCGGCCACGCGATCGACGAGTGGGCGCTGCACTGCAGGCACGGCACGTCCACCTCCCTCGCCGGGAAGCCGCCGCCCTCGCTGGTTGTCGCCGTTGCCAGTGGGCGTCGCGTCGTTGATCGTCACGAGTAGGTCCTCTCCTGTTCCCCAAGGGGTTGCGATGCTGTCCACCCGGCGCACGACCTCGGCTCGATCACGAGGATCACGTCGCGAGAGAAGCGTTCTCGACGAGCGCTTCCGGGCCATCCCAGGTTTACACAGAATCATGAGGAGTTCCTCACGTTCGAATGAGAGAAGGTCGCTCCAGCGGCCATAGAACGTGATGCACCTCACACTTCACAACAAAGGTGACTCGTCGGTAATCCCCGAACCCGCAGGCCGTGGACGTGGATGGATGTCCAATAACACGAGGAATTCCTCATGTTGATTGTTACCAATTCGTTATCTTGCGCACGCCGGAGTGTGGCCGCATGACGCACGTCCGGTCATATGTCGGTACATCGCACTAGTGTTCGATCATCGGATCAGCGCAGGCCCGCATCGGGTCACGAAACCGGGGGAAACATGATCAACACGCACGTTCACAATTTGTTGACGTACATATCGGACACGCTGCCGGCAGCCGACGTCACGCTCGGGTACCACCCGAACGAGATCGAAGCCGCGCTTCTCGAAGCCGCGTTCTCCGCACGTGCCCTGTACGGCTCCCCCACCACCGGCGTGCGTGCGGTGCTCGCGCGATGGCACGAGCACCGCGCGGTCGCACAAATCGACAATCTCGACCATCTTGCGGTGTTCGCCGAACACCCGGAACACCTCGTCGCCGTGCTGGGCAACCGGCAACGCGTTCCCGGCAACCACTGCACCAAAGCCGAGGCCGTCGCGCACGCAGCGCGTTCGCTGAGCACCGCGGGCTGTATCCGCGCCGCGGATCTCGCCGACGCAGACCCCGATCGCATCGAAGCCTGCCGGGCCGCCTTCGTCGCAATCCCCGGATTCGGAGGCCGCACCTGGGAGAACTTCACCATTCGACTCGGCTTACTCACCCAGCAAGCAAGCGCAGTTATCGAGGAATTCATTGCGCAGGTTCCCGGTTGCGACGGCCTCGCGGCACCCGCTGCAGCAGGTGCGCCGACGGACGCACTCGTCGCCGCCGCCGCACGGCGTCTTCGAATCACACCGGAATTACTGACCTACGGAATATGGAAGTTCCAACGGGATATCCAGCGGGCCAGTACCCACTCCACCAGGGTGTTGTGAGGCGCGATCGTGAAGTACACGCGAGAAGTACTGCAACGCGCTGTCGACGAATCGACGAGCATCGCAGGGGTGATGAGGTATCTAGGTTTACGGCCCGCCGGAGGACACCAAACACACCTGGGTCGACGAATCCGAAAGTTGGGCATCGATACGTCGCACTTCACCGGTCAAGCGCACGCCAAAGGAAAGCCTGCACGGAATCGATTGGCATACCAAGAGATCCTCATCCGACGGCCACCCGGAAGCGCACGAATCAGACCACATCTCTTGCGCCGAGCTCTCATCGAAGCCGGCGTCCCCTACCGGTGCGCTTCGTGTGGGATAGAGAATCTGTGGAACGGCAAACCATTGACGCTTCATGTCGATCACATTCGCGGCGACCCACTCGACTCGCGTCTGTCGGAGATTCGATTCCTGTGCCCGAACTGCCATACACAGACCGATACGTGGGCGGGCCGGAACTTGATGAGGTCCAAACTCGATCCGCCGGATCGCATCGATCCGAGCGCTTCGGAGTCACCATGATCGATGGCGTAGTGTGTCCCTCGCGCGCGAGTGGCGTAATTGGCAGCCGCGTCAGGTTTAGGTCCTGGTGTCCGAGAGGACGTGGGGGTTCGAGTCCCCCCTCGCGCACCATCGGTCGCAGTTTCGCGGACGCCACCGACATGTGACCCGCACCATAGCTACGGCGCCTCCTAGCAGCGCATTCGATCGTTCGGGTACCGTCGTGGTGTGTCTCGAAACCCCACCCGCCACCGACCGGCACTGATCTTGTTCGTCGTGGTCGGTGCGCTCGGATGCCTCGCGCTCGGGTGGTGGCAATGGGAACGCTTCGAAGCGGTCGGGGGCACCGGCCAGAACCTCGGCTACGCATTCCAGTGGCCACTGTTCGCCGTCTTCCTCGTGTACGCATACCGCCGATTCGTCCAACTCGAGGACAACCCGGAAGACTCTTCCGACCGTCTGTACGCCGAGAACGAACCGCGCGAGATACCCTCCGACCTTCTACCAGACCGACCGAGCGCCCCGCCCGTGGACGACACCGAAGACCCACAGACTGCGCAGTACAACCGCTATCTCGCCGAGCTTGCCGCCCGCGAGGACGATAGGAGCACCACGTGAGCGACGGCCAGAACAGCACCGACGCAGGGGTCGATGTAGACACCTCGGTCGAACCGGCCGCAACAGGCTCCGTGGGCACCGCCCCCGGCACAACGGCCGACACCAAAAAGATTCGGGGGGCACTGCTCCGTTACCGCGTGCTCGCGTACACGACCGGTGTGTGGCTGCTGGTGCTGACGGCCGAGATGGTAGCGAAATACATCTTCAAGGTGGAGGACCTGCCCGGCTGGATCCCCATGGTCCACGGTTGGGTGTATATCGTCTACCTGCTCCTGACTCTCGATCTGGCGGTCAAGGTGCGATGGCCCGTCGGTCGCACCATCAGCACCTTGCTGGCCGGAACCATCCCGTTCCTGTCGTTCTATGTCGAGCACATCCGCACCAAGCAGGTCAAGGACGACTTCGGCATCTGACGCCACCTCGAGCTCAGGGCGTCAGCGCTCGGAGTGCCGGAAGCAGCAGGGCGAGCGCACGACCGCGATGAGACTGCGCGTCCTTCTCTTCGGGGGTCAGCTGAGCAGCCGCCCGAGTCTCCCTCTCCGGAACGAAGATCGGGTCGTAACCGAACCCACCCTCGCCCGCCGGTTCGCGAGCAATTCGCCCGCACCACTCGCCGCGCACGACTGTCTCGGTACCCTCCTGCGAACCACCGGACTCACCCGGGATGACCAGAGCACAGGCCGACATGAATGCGGCGCCCCGACGCTCGTCGGGAACGTCGCCGAGCTGAGCGAGAACGAGGGCGGTGTTCGCGGCGTCATCGCCGTGAACACCCGACCACCTCGCCGAGAGGACTCCGGGCATGGCGTTCAGCGCATCGATCTCGATTCCCGAATCGTCCGCCACACACGCGAGTCCGGTGGCTCGCGCACCGTCACGGGCCTTTGCCAACGCGTTCTCCTCGAACGTCGCTCCCGTTTCGGGTGTCTCCGGGTACTCCGGGACTTTGTCGAGGCCGACCAGTTCGATACCGTTCACACCGGCACTCGACAGCACCCGCTCGAGTTCTCGCAGCTTCTTCGCGTTGCGGCTGGCCACCAGAACCTGAACTGTTCGACCGGCCGGGTCAGGCACCGAACTTCTTCTTTGCCGGCTCCGGATTCTTCGGCTCGGGCAGCTCACCCGGGTAGGGCTCCTCGAGAGCAGCGCGCTGAATCGCGAAGAGTTGTTCGCATCCGGGCATCGCCGAATCGAGCATCTTGTCGAGGGTGCTCCGAGGGAACGTCGCACCCTCGCCCGTTCCTTGGATCTCCACCAGCGTTCCGGTGTCCGTGGCGACGACGTTCATGTCGACCTCGGCGCGGGAATCTTCTTCGTAGGGCAGATCGAGACGCACTCGGCCGTCGACGACTCCGACGCTCACTGCGGCGATCCCGCACGATATCGGCTGTGGGTCCGTCAGTAGTCCGCCGGCACGCAAGTACGTGACGGCGTCGACGAGCGCGACATAGGCGCCGGTGATCGCTGCGGTACGCGTGCCGCCGTCTGCCTGGAGCACGTCACAGTCGATCGCGATGGTGTTCTCTCCGATGGCGGCGAGGTCGATTGCGGCGCGCAGGGAGCGTCCGACCAGTCGGCTGATCTCCTGAGTGCGACCCCCTACCTTGCCCTTGACGGATTCGCGACCGCTGCGTGTGTGCGTGGCTGCGGGAAGCATGGCGTACTCGGCGGTGAGCCAACCCAGGCCAGACCCTTTACGCCAACGCGGAACACCTTCTTCGACGCTCGCAGTGCACATCACGCGCGTGTTGCCGAACTCGACGAGTACCGAACCCGCCGGGTGGGATGTGAAGCCGCGGGTGATCTTGACCTCGCGGAGTTCGTCGTCTGCTCTGCCGTCTTCTCGTGTGGTCACGCAGTGAGCCTAGCCGCATGCACACACTGCCCGTCAGATGGTGTACACGCTCCCGCTCGAGACGGCGTGCACAGGTCCCGAGTACTCGGCCTTCGCCTCGGCGATCACGTCCTCCCTCGATGTCCACGGCGGAATGTGGGTGAGCAGCAACGATCCCACCCCCGCCAGCGTGGCAACCCGGCCTGCTTCGGTTCCCGACAAGTGGATACCTACCGGACGGTTCGGACTGTGAGTCCAGGACGCCTCGGCCAGTAGCACGTCGGCGCCACGGGCGAGGTCCACCACCTCGTTGCACATGCCGGTGTCACCGGTGTATGTCAGCGTACGGCCGTCGCGGTCGGTGAATCGGAATCCGTACGCCTCCGGCGGGTGGAACACCCGACGCGCCTCCACAGTGAGCCCCCCGAGTGTGACCGGTTCGTGCTCGGACCAGATACGAAGGTCGATGGTGTCCGAGATGTCGTCCACCTCTCCCCCGCATTCGGCGGAAGCCACACCGATCCGTGTCGCTGTGTCCGAGGGCCCGTAGATCAACGCCCTCCCGGCGGGCGGGTTCGGGTGGTACCGACGCCAGACCAGCAGTCCCGGCAAATCCAGACAATGGTCGGCATGGAGGTGGCTGAGCAGAATCGAGACTTCACTCGGGTCCGCGTATCGCTGGAGGGCACCGAGAACGCCGGGGCCGAAGTCGACCACGACGGGTGGCGAATCGGGGGCCGAAACCAAATAGCCCGATGCAGGCGAGTCCGGTCCGGAGACGCTGCCCGAACATCCCAGGACGGTAATGCGCATACCCGCCATGCTGCCACGACACGGCGTCCGTCAAAAAGCTTCCGGAGCAATTGGCGAGTCGGACTCACAGTGACGGCACGACTGTGACGTGCTCGATCAAGGGTCGAACTGTGACGTGGCCGATCAAAGACCGAACTGTGTCGGTGTTCGCTTCTCGACCCGATTTCGCTCTTTCCGTGCGTCCGAGGACAGAAGCCACGCCGCGATCACGCCGCCGATCGCCCCGAAGAGGTGACCCTGCCACGACACGGTGGGTTGCGACGGGAACACACCCCACAGCAATCCACCGTAGACGAAGAACACCGCCACACCGAGAAGGATCTGACCGAAACTACGCGTGAAGAATCCACGCACCAGCAGATACGCGAGCCAACCGAAGACGAGGACAGACGCACCGATGTGGTTGGAGTAGCCACCGGCCGTGAGCCACGTCCCGAAACCGCCCACCAGCCAGATGATTCCGGTAGCGGCCAGACCGCGGGCGATACCGGACAGCAGGACGAGGAACCCGAGTACCAGCAGCGGAATCGTGTTCGAGAACAGGTGATTCCAGTCGTCGTGGAGAACCGGTGCGAAAAGAATTCCCCACAGGCCGTCGAGCGAGCGAGGTGCCACACCGTTGCGCTCCAACGTCTCGCCGGACAGCACGTCCACGATCTCGATGACGTAGAGCATCATGGTGAACCCGCCGACGAGGACCGCGGCCTGCTGCCAGAGCGGCCTTTCGACAGGGGATTGCGACGGCTTCCCGGACCGACTCGGCTCTATCGGGGACGTCATGACATGCTCGCCGTTACTCTCGAACTCACCGGCGCTCTCGAGCTCACCGGCACGATCGATCTCACTGATGCACTCAGGCCCACAGTTGCCCCTCCAAAGCTCGTTCGGCATCTTCGATCGTACCTTCGTACGCACCGGTCGACAGATACTTCCACCCACCGTCGGCGACGACGAATGCGATGTCGGCCGTCCGGCCCGCATCCTGCGCCTTGCTGCCGGCACGAAGTGCGGCGTGAAGGACTGCCCCCGTGGATATTCCAGCGAAGATGCCTTCGTACTCGACGAGTTCACGCGTCCTGCGAACCGCATCACCCGGGCCGACCGAGAATCTCGAAGTGAGAACGGACTCGTCGTACAGCTCGGGAACGAACCCCTCGTCGACGTTACGAAGTCCGTACACCTGCTCCCCGTATCTGGGCTCTGCCGCGATGATCTGCACCCCCTGGACCCGTTCTCGCAGATAGCGGCCCACACCCATCAGCGTTCCGGTGGTCCCGAGCCCTGCCACGAAATGGGTGATCTCGGGAAGGTCCTGGAGGAGCTCCGGCCCGGTCGTATCGTAATGTGCGGACGCGTTCGCGGGGTTGCCGTACTGGTAGAGCATCACCCATTCCGGGTTCTGCGCCGCCATGCTCCGGGCCACCGCGACCGCCTGGTTGGATCCTCCCCGTGCCGGAGAATCGACGATTCGGGCACCGAACATCGTCAACAGTTGGCGCCGTTCCACGGACGTGTTCTCGGGCAGCACACAAACGAGTCGGTATCCCTTCATCCGCGCCGCCATCGCCAGGGAGATTCCGGTGTTTCCGCTCGTGGGTTCGAGAATGGTCGCGCCGGGTCGAAGTCGACCGTCCCGTTCCGCTTCCTCGATCATGCGCAGCGCCGGCCGATCCTTCACCGAACCGGTGGGGTTGCGGTCCTCGAGTTTCGCCCACAACCGGACGTGGGCAGGACCGTCCCAGGCCGGGGAAAGCGACGGCAGTCCGACGAGCGGCGTACCTCCGAGAGCCTCGAGCAGGGATCCGAATCTCGCCACCGGACTTCATCCTCCGGCGACTGCCGGCAGAATCGTCACCGAGTCACCGTCGGTTATCTCGGTGTCCAGCCCGCCGGAGAATCGGACGTCCTCGTCGTTGACGTACACGTTGACGAATCGATGCAGCCGACCGTCGTCGACGAGGCCGTCCTTCATCCCGCCGTAGTTGGCTTCCAGATCTTCGATGACCGCGGCCAGGGTCGACCCGGCTGCGGTGACGTGCTTCTCGCCGCCGGTGTGTGGTCGCAGAATTGTAGGGACAGATACGGTCACAGCCATGTCGAACTCCTGAAAAGGTTGAGGAGAGCCGAATCTCGGGTGATCGTCCCGGGGTCGGATCAGGAATTGCCGATTCCGTCACGCCTTGTCGGGAACGTCCGCGACCGACGTGTGTGCGAATTTGTAGCTCTGCACGACATCCACCCGTTCCTCGGTGACGACCCCGTCACGGATCCGGTAGCTACGCAGTTCGTGATCGTGCGGGTTGCGGGTGCCGATCAGGACATAATGGGAATCAGGTTGCGACGCCAGTGCGACGTCGGTGCGACTCGGATACGGTTCGGTCGCCGTGTGCGAATGGTAGATCACCACCGGCACCTCGTCCGCGGAGTCCATTGCCCGCCACACCTTCAGTTGCTCGGCGGAATCGAAGCGGTAGAACGTCGGGGATCGTTCCGCGTTGATCATGGGTATGTGCCGCTCGGGACGGTCCGAGCCATCCTGCCCGGCAAGCACACCGCATGCCTCGTCCGGGTGATCCTCCCGCGCATGTGCGACCATTGCGTCGACCAGGTCCGATCGGATCACGAGCATGCGTTTCACCTCCGTCTTCGCCATGGTAGGGCGGTACCGTGGAGTGTGCCAGAGTGTTGCGTCTACGCGTGAACGAACGCAGACGGAAACAGTTCGCGATAGCTGGGGATTCCGGCCACCGAGGTGGCACTCAGAACGGCGTCGACGATCGCGCGCTCGACCACCTGCGCGGCACGACCGGTGAGCGCGTCCAGCAGAGCCAGATCACCGGGAAACGCTCCACTCGAGCTTTCCGGACCGGCCTTCGTTCCGGTTGCCAGCGCAAAGATGGTGTCTCCGTCAAGCGGTGAATGCGCTGGGCGAATAGCGCGGGCCAGCCCGTCGTGTCCGGCCACCGCGAGCCTCCGGCAGCCTGCCTTGCTCAACGGCGCATCCGTAGCGACCACCCCGATCGTGGTGTTCAGCACCGTCCCCTTCGGGGAAAGCGCCTGCGCGACCTCGAGTTCCCGCGAAAGCGGTACGCGCAAACCGAACAGATCCGGCCCTTCGGTTCCGACGCCCCAGGGCAGTCCGGTGCGTGGGTCGAAGACCGAGCCCACCGGATTGACCACCATCAAGGCCGACACGGTGAACCCCTCTGCGACTCCGGCATCGACCACCACGCTCGCGGTGCCGACACCACCTTTGAGCGCACCTGCACGCGTACCGACACCCGCTCCCACAGTGCCGGAGACGACAGTGTTCGCCGCGCTGCTCGCCGCGCGGTACCCGAACTCCGGGTTCGGTCTGCTTTTCCAGTCCCCTACCGGCAAATCGAACACCACTGCAGCGGGCACTATCGGCACCACCGAACCGGACGAGCCCATCGGAACACCATGACCATGCTCTTCCAGCCAGCGCATCACACCGTCGGCCGCAGAGAGGCCGTAGGCGCTGCCACCCGCGAGGACGATCCCGTGAACGTGCTGCACGGAATGACTCGGATCGAGTAGGTCCGTCTCACGCGTACCCGGTCCACCGCCTCGCACATCGACTGCGCCGAGCGCACCCGTCGGAGCCAACACGACGGTGCATCCCGTGGCACTGCCCGAACCGGGGGCCGACTCCGATGCAACCGTGACATCACAGCCGAGTTCATGGGCATGTCCGACCAACAGACTGTCGACGTCGGTGAGTCGGCCGAGTCCGCTCACGACATCAGAACCTGAACCAGCGAATCCTGCATCCACGTCAACCAGTGGTACAGATCGAGATGCGGGGCGCGCGGATCGTTCTCGTCGAGTTCGTCGGGGGTGTCCGCGTCGATACCGAGGTTGGTTCCCAACGCGAGACGCACGTCGTTGAGCGCGGTGAGCCACGCATCCGCCTGCTCGGGAGTCAGCAGAATCTTCCCGCCGGCCTCGGGAACAGTGGCCAGGATTACCGACCCGGCTGCCAGTTTCGTATCGATGATGTCGGGTTCGTGGAGACCCCGGAGCGCCCCGTTGACGTCGGCGCGAGAATCCGAGGCATCGATTCCACCAGGATCCTGGTCCGGCCGGTGAAAGTCGGGAAGCAACCGGGCCAAGACCTCGTCGTCCGGTGCGGCGGTATTACCCGATCTGATCCCGGTGATCGCGGCAAGTTCGTCGTCCGGAGCCGACCCGGCCCGCTCTTCGAGCAGGCCGAGCACAGACGACACGAGAGACCGCAGCACGGTGGCCTCGTGAGGGTCCATGTCGGAACGGAACTTCACCCCGCCGAGCGTGTTCTTTCTCGTCCACATCCGCACGTCTTTACCTGATGTCCTCACTGCCGTTAGGCGGTAATGGTCTCGCGCTCGATTCTCCCCCGCAACGCCCGACGAATCGCCTCAGGTGTCGTCGCGCTGCATCGTGGCCCACAGCCCGGCCGCGTGCAGTCTCCGGACGTCGTTTTCCATCTTGTCTCGCGAACCGCTGGAGACGACTGCCTTGCCCTCCGAATGAACCTTCATCATCAGGTCGGTGGCCTTCGCCTTGCTGTACCCGAACAGCTTCTGAAATATGTACGTCACGTAATGCATCAGGTTCACGGGGTCGTCCCACACCACGGTCACCCAAGGCCTGTCGATCGCCTCGTCGAACTCGACGATTTCGGATTCCACAGGGGTGGCCTGCGGCGATGCGGGCATCGAACCCATCGGGGTTCGGGCCGCACGCAGCACGCACACGGGCATGAAGTCCTGAGCGTCGCTCATTGTGGAACTCGGAGCCATATCCCAAGACTACGACGGCCGGGAACGACACAACAGGGCAGGCTTCGCAGACCAACCTTTCGGGCTCGCCGTTGCGGCCTACAGTGCCAAGTGTGACTCCCTATGGCGACAGCACCGCGTTGTTCACCGATCAGTACGAACTCACGATGCTGGCGGCCGCCCTCGCCGACGGCAGCGCAGCACGGCAATGCAGCTTCGAGGTGTTTGCACGACAGCTTCCGGGCGGTCGCCGCTACGGCGTCGTCGCCGGAACGGAACGGCTCATCGAGGCGATCTCCCGCTTCCGGTTCGGTGACGACGAACTGGCGGTGGTGGCGAAGTTTCTCGACGACGACACCGTGCAGTGGCTGGCGAACTATCGATTCACCGGTGACATCGACGGCTACCGCGAAGGCGACCTCTACTTTCCCGGTTCTCCGATTCTGTCGGTCCGGGGATCGTTCGCGGAGTGCGTGCTGCTCGAAACTCTCACGTTGTCGATCCTCAACCACGACAGCGCCATCGCCGCGGCGGCGGCGCGCATGGTCAGCGCGTCGGCTGGGCGCCCGATGATCGAGATGGGTTCGAGGCGCGCCCACGAGGAGTCTGCGGTCGCCGCCTCACGGGCCGCCTACCTTGCCGGGTTTGCACACACCTCGAACCTGGAGGCCGTGCGCCGGCACCGTGTGCCCGGCGCCGGCACCAGCGCCCACGCATTCACACTGCTGCACACCACCACTTCCGGCCCGGACGAGGCCGCAGCCTTCCGTGCGCAGGTCGATTCACTGGGTGTGGGCACCACGCTCCTGGTCGACACCTACGACATCACAGACGGCGTGAATACCGCGATCGCTGTCGCGGGCACCGAGTTGGGCGGCGTGCGCATCGATTCGGGCGACCTGGGGGTGCTCGCCGGGCAGGTTCGACGGCAACTCGACGATCTGGGCGCGACCTCCACGAAGATCGTGGTCTCGGGCGATCTCGACGAATACGCGGTCGCGGCGCTTCGCGCCGAACCCGTCGACGTGTACGGGGTGGGCACTTCGGTAGCGACCGGTTCGGGAGCACCCACCGCCGGGATGGTGTACAAACTCGTGGAGGTCGACGGGATTCCCGTCGAAAAGCGCAGCACGAACAAGGTCTCGCGCGGTGGCACCAAGCACGCGGTTCGGCTTGCTCGCAGCACCGGCACAGTTGTGGAAGAAATCGTGTACCCGGCTCTCGGAGCGGTCCCCGACACCGGCGGCCTCGACGCCCGCGAGCTGTTGATTCCCCTGATGCGAGGCGGCGCGGTCGTCGATGGCCTGCCTACACTCGAAGGTAGTAGGGCCCTGTTGGCCCGCGCTCTGGTCAGCCTCCCTTGGGAGGGGCTGAAGCTCTCGCGTGGTGAGCCGGCGATCCCGATCCGGTTCACAGGAAGGACGCACTCGTGACTGCCCGTGCACTCGTCATCGTCGACGTCCAGAACGACTTCTGCGAAGGCGGGGCACTCGCCGTGGCAGGTGGCTCCGACGTTGCCACGGCAGTGACGTCACTGATGAAGTCGAACCATTACGACACGATCGTTGCCACCCGCGATCATCACATCGACCCGGGCGCACACTTCGCGGACGACCCCGATTACGCGGACACCTGGCCGGCCCACTGCGAGGCCGGCACTCCCGGCGCCGAGTTTCACCCGAGCTTCGACGCGAGCGGCGCACACGCGGTCTTCTCGAAGGGCGCGTACACGGCCGCGTATTCCGGATTCGAGGGGTCGACCTCAGCCGACGAACCACTCGCCGACTGGTTGCGCGACCGCGGCATCACCGACGTGGACATCGTGGGGCTCGCGACCGATCACTGTGTGAAGGCGACGGCCCTCGACGCGGTACGTGAAGGTTTCGCAACGACCGTCCTGCTCCCCTATACGGCCGGCGTCCTCCCCGCCACCACGGAAGCCGCACTCGTGGAGCTGTACGCAGCGGGGGTAACGCTGCGCGGGCGCGACGCGGCGACTCCTTCGGACCGCGTCACCATCGCCGACGTCGGACGCGAGTAACCTGCTCGGGTGGCCGAACAACTCCCCAACGTCCCCGAACTGCTCCGATCCGCAGTCCGTTCGCTGGGTGGTGCCGAACGCTCGAATCAGTTGACGATGGCCTCGGCGGTCGCGCATTCGATCGATACCGGGGAGCATCTGGCCGTGCAGGCCGGCACCGGAACGGGTAAGTCGCTGGCCTATCTGGTGCCCAGTGTTCGGCACGCCGTGGAGTCGGGAAAGACCGTGGTGGTATCGACGGCGACGATCGCCCTGCAGCGACAGTTGGTCGAGCGAGACCTCCCACGGCTGGCGGGGGCTCTCACGTCCGATCTGGGCCGAGAGCCCAACTTCGCCATCCTCAAGGGGCGCAGCAATTACCTCTGCATGAACAAGATCCATTCCGGGACGGCGGACGAGCCGCCGGAGGACGAGCTGTTCGACCCCTTCGCCGTGTCCAGGCTCGGCCGCGAGGTCCAACGCCTCACGGAATGGTCGTCCGATACCGAAACCGGTGACCGTGACGATCTGGTCCCGGGAGTGTCCGACAAGGCGTGGCGCCAGGTGAGCGTCACCGCGCGTGAATGCCTGGGCAAGTCCCGATGCCCCGTCGGGGAGGACTGCTTCGCGGAACGAGCGCGCACCGAGGCGTCACGTGTCGACGTGGTGGTCACCAATCATGCACTGCTCGCGATCGACGCCATCACCGGAGTCGCGATCCTTCCCGAACACGACGTGGTGGTGATCGACGAGGCGCACGAACTGGTCGACCGCGTCACGAACGTGGCAACAGCAGAACTCGGCGCCGGGACCATCACGGCGGCAGCCCGACGTTGCACGAAATTGGCCGAAGAACAGGACGTCGACAAGCTCGACGCGGCGGCAGAGGGATGGGCGGACCTTCTCGAGTACACGGCGCCCGGCCGTTGGGAAACATTGCCCCACGGTGCCGGGCACGCTCTGGCCGCCGTCCGTGACGCTGCGTGGGCGTTGCGGACCGCGATCGGCCCGTCTCGCCCCGGCATGGCGATCAGCGATCCCGAAGCTGCGGCCGCACGCAACGCCGCACGCGTGGCGGTCGAGGAAGTACACGACAGCGCGGTGCGCGTGCTGAGCACCTTCGAGGAGCCCGACCCTGCCAAACGCAAAGACGTGGTGTGGCTCGCGGCAGACGAGAACCGCGGAAACGTGCGCCGGGTGGTCCGGATGGCCCCGTTGTCCGTGGGCGGAGTGCTGAGGTCGAGGCTGTTCGCCGAGTCCACTGTCGTTCTCACGTCGGCGACGCTGACCGTGGGCGGCTCGTTCGACGGGCTGGCCGTCAACTGGGGTCTCCCTGCAGAATCGCCGGTACAGAGCAATCCGGCAATGGCCGTCGGCACGGAAGCTCCGTCCGACGTGTCCGCACTCAAATGGAACTCGCTGGACGTGGGCTCCCCGTTCGACCACGCGAGTTCGGGAATCCTGTACGTGGCCAAGCATCTTCCCGCGCCCGGTCGTGACGGCCTGGTGCCGTCGTTTCTCGAAGAGATCGCCGAACTGGTCACCGCGGCCGGTGGCAGAACACTCGGACTGTTCTCGTCGATGCGTGCTGCGAAGGCCGCAGCCGAAGCCATGCGGGAACGACTCGACACGCCGGTTCTGTGTCAGGGCGACGACGCCACCGGAACACTGGTGAAGGCCTTTGCGGAGGACGAATCCACTTCCTTGTTCGGCACGCTGTCCTTGTGGCAAGGCGTCGACGTGCCCGGCCCCTCCCTGAGCCTCGTGATCCTCGACCGTATCCCGTTTCCACGCCCGGACGATCCGCTGTTGGTTGCCCGCCAGCGTGCCGTGGAATCACGCGGCGGGAACGGCTTCTTGTCGGTTGCTGCGAATCACGCGGCACTGCTGCTTGCGCAGGGCGTAGGCCGCCTGTTGCGCAGTGTGGACGACAAGGGTGTCGTTGCCGTACTCGACTCCAGGCTCGCGACCGCGCGGTATGCCGGTTATCTGCGAGCATCGCTGCCACCGTTCTGGGAGACCTCGAACCCTGACGTGGTGCGCAAGGCTCTGGGCAGAATCCGCGACTCACGCCCCTGAACCCGGTACACCGAACGCCCCGGACTGATGCGGTACCCGGCGGACCCCCGACTTATGCTGGCCCAATGGATTCTGCCATTTCCGTCAGCGGGCTCACCAAGAAGCTCGGCGACACTCGAGCCCTGAACGGCCTCGACTTGGAGGTGAGGAAGGGCGGAACACACGGCTTGCTCGGCCCGAACGGTTCCGGCAAGACCACGACCATCCGAACTCTGACGGGTCTGGTGCGCGCGGATTCCGGGACGGCGCAGGTCTTCGGTCACGACGTATGGCACGACTCGCCCGCCGCCCGTCGGCTGCTCACCTACGTCCCCGCCGACGTCACCCTCTGGCCCCGCCTCACCGGCGGAGAAGCGATAGCAGCACTCGGCCGGTTGCGCGGCGGCACGGACACCGAGCGTCAGCGAGGGCTGATCGAGCGCTTCGGCCTCGACCCCACCCGTCGCGGGCGCACGTATTCGCCAGGAGACCGCCGAAAGGTCGCACTGATCGCCGCGTTCGCCGCGGATACCGAGCTGCTTCTCTTCGACGAACCGACCACCGGCCTGGACCCACTGACTCAGGCGGTCTTCGCCGAATGCATCGCCGAGCACGCCGCTCGCGGGCGCACCGCTCTGATCACGAGTGATTCACCCGCCGACATCCAGCGCTCGTGCACGTCCGTCACAGTGATCCGGGACGGACACACCGTCGTAGAGGGGATGCTCAGCGAACTGGAGCAGTTCACCCGGACCACGATCACTGCGACAACCCGCATCGGGCCGACTCCCATCGGCAATGCGCCGGGTGTGCACAACCTGCGCCGAACCGATGCCCCGAACACCGTCGTCTTCGACGTCGATGCCGATCAGATCGATCCGGTGATGACGACGCTGACCGGACTCGGAATCGTGTCGATCTCCGCCGCCGCACCGACCCTCGCCGACGTGTTCCTCCGCGGATCCGCCGACGATTCGCACACCACCGCCGTGACCCCAGGGACTACACGGTGACCCGATTCGCCGGCCCGGCGGTGACCCGATTCGCCGGCCCGGCGGTGACCCGATTCGCCGGCCCAGCGGTCCTGGCAGGGTTATCGCTCCGTACCGACCGACCTCGCATCGCAGCGTGGAGTCTCGCGATCGCGTTCGCAGGTTTCCTGCTGGCCTCCCGGAGTTCGGCAGCCGACACCTCCATCGAACTCGCAGCCGTGCTCGCGGTTCTCGTCGCGGTGATGGCTGTCCTTCTGGTGACGCCACACCTGCGCGGCGCCGAGCAGTCCGGGCGTCTCGAGTTGGCGAGCACCGGCATCGTCGGCCGTTATGCATCTCTCACCGGCGGTCTGGCATCCGCGGTCACAGCCGTCGTGTGTACGAGCGCTTTCCTCGTCGTGGCACTCGAATCCACCGGCTCCGGTTTCGCATTTTCGGCGAGGCTGGCGGCCGGAACCCTTGTCGTGGGTCTGCTTTTCGCCGCGCTTGCAGCCCTCGTTTGTCAGCATGTCGAGGATGGTGTCGCCGTGAACGGCCTGTCCCTGATCGCGATTGCAGCGGCCGGGATGCTGCGCGCTGTCGGACCCGCACCGGACGGCGACGGCGTCGGGCTCCTCGGGTGGCTGTCACCGTTCGCCTGGTCGTCGGAAATGGGCCCGGTCGAACACCCGCAATGGTGGCCACTTCTCATCGGTGCGATCGTTACCGTGGCACTACTCGTCGGCACCTACTGGTCGGCTGGGCGGCGTGACCTCGGAGTCGGGGCGCACGGGCACCCCAACGGCGGCGAACCCCGCCACCCGGGCGCACTCTCCCTCGCCCTTCTGGGACGGCAGTGGCCCCTGATCGGGTGGAGTTCGGGCGTACTCGGCATCTCCTTCGCGGCCGGAACCCTCGCGGGTCGGGCACCCGAGTTCACCGGCGCAGACGCCGATTTCGAGACTTCGTCGGGGCTGTTTCTCAGCCTCGTCGCCCTGCTGTCCGCCGCGTACACCGTGATCGCCGTACGACGAATCGTCCACGACGAAGAGAGCGGAGCGACGGACGCGATACTGTCCGCTGCGCTGTCCCGGTCTGGTTGGTTCCGAACCCAGATGATGGTCACTGCCGGGGGCGCAACCTGCCTCACGATCATCGGCGGTATCGGGTTCGCCATCGCGGCCGCGTCGGCGCGCTCCGAGGCTGCCGCCGTGTGGAGCTCGCTCGTGGGGACACTTCATCTGCTTCCCGCGCTCGCCGTGATCATCGGTATGGCTGCGTGGTGCTACGGCCATGCACCGCGCGCTGTGAACGGGCTGTGGGTCTACCTCGTATACGTCACCTTTATCACACTGTTCGGTGACGACGTGCCCGAGTGGGCGGCCATCCTGTCGCCGTTCGCCCAGCTGCCGCTTGTGCCTGCCGAGCCGTTCGCTGTGGGGCCACCCGTCGCGCTCGCAGCCATCGGGACAGTACTGACCGTCCTGGGGGCGGAAGGATTCCGTCGCCGCGACATCGGATACTCGGGCGTCCGAGCCTGACCCCTCAGGCGGTCGTCACCAAGCCCAGCTCGGCGGGGTCGGCGAGGAGCGGATGCCGGGGCAACACACGCACTGTGTACCCGACAGAGCCCGATAGCGGGAGCGCAATATCGGCGACGAACAGCGCGCCTGCGTCGTCGGACGCGACAAATGTCATCGGCGCCGTCACCACGTCGGTCAGTTCCTCGGATTCGGCGACCCGTCCGATCACCGCTTCGACCGACACCTCACTGCGGTCGAGATCACCCAGTCGAACCCGAGCCCGCACCGAAAGATTCGCACCGATCTCCGGCGAATCCGGTAGTCCCGAGGCGTCGACCCGCGCAACGGCAACCGACGGCCACGCATCGACCACACGCTGCCGGAAGTCCGCGAGCTGCCGGGCGCCCACGTAATCGTTGCAGACCACATCAGCGCGCGACCGAGTCGCACGAGCGTAGTAGTCGACCGTGTAGTCGCGCACCATTCGCGAGGCGAGAACCTGCGGGCCGAGACTTTCCAACGTGTGGCGAACCATCTCGACCCAGCGTTCGGGCACACCGTCGGGTCCGCGGTCGTAGAACCGGGGTAGCACGGATGCTTGGAGCAGTTCGTACAACGCGGATGCCTCCAGGTCGTCCCGGCGCACCTCGTCCTCGACTCCGTCCGCAGTGGGAATCGCCCAGCCGTTGGCACCGTCGAACATCTCGTCCCACCAGCCGTCGAGGATGGACAGGTTGAGACCGCCGTTGAGTGCCGACTTCATCCCGGACGTGCCGCAGGCCTCGAGCGGGCGCAGCGGGTTGTTCAACCACACGTCGCACCCCCAATACAGGTAGCGCGCCATCGACATGTCGTAATCGGGCAAGAACACGATGCGATGGCGTACATCGGCCGCGTCGGCGAAACGGACGACCTGTTGGATGAGCGCCTTCCCACCATCGTCGGCCGGGTGAGACTTACCGGCGACCACGAGTTGCAGAGGCCGCTTCTCATCGGTGAGCATCGCGCGCAGCCGCTGCGGATCTCGGAGCATCAACGTCAACCGCTTGTACGTGGGGACGCGCCGCGCGAACCCGACGGTCAGGACGTCCGGGTCGAACACCGAGTCGGTCCAACCGAGTTCTGCATCGGCCGCCCCCCGCTCGATCCACGAGGCTCGAACCCTGCGACGCACCTCTTGCACCAGCTTGCGACGCAACCGATTTCGTGTGGACCAGAGTTCGTCCGCGCAGACATCGCGCAGTCGCTCCCAGCCCCGCGCCTCTTCGACCGCCTCGGGCCCGACGATCCGGCGCGCCAGATCCATCCATTCCGGTGCGGCCCAGGTGGGCGCATGGACGCCGTTGGTGACCGAACCGATGGGCACCTCGTCCTCGTCGAATCCCGGCCACAACGGTCGGAACATGTCTCGGCTGACCTCGCCGTGCAGCTTCGACACGCCATTGGCGCGCTGAGCCAGCCGCAACCCCATGTGGGCCATGTTGAACAAGGACGGATCCGGCTCACGCCCCAACCCGAGGACGCGATCGACGGTCAATCCGGGCAGCAGGGTCGATTCGCTCTCGCCGTTGCTGCCTCCGAAGTATCGGCGCACGAGATCGACCGGGAAGCGGTCGATGCCGGCGGGAACCGGCGTGTGCGTCGTGAAGACCGTGCCCGCACGAACCGTCGCGAGCGCCGAGTCGAAATCGAGTCCTTCACCGGCCACGAGTTCGCGGATCCGCTCGAGCCCGAGGAAACCGGCATGTCCCTCGTTCATGTGAAAAACGTCCGGGTCCGGCAAGCCGTGCGCCCGCGTGTAGGCGCGCACCGCACGCACACCCCCCACCCCGGCCAGGATCTCCTGCTTGATCCGGTGATCCTGATCCCCACCGTAGAGCCGATCCGTGACCCCGCGCAGCTCGGCATCGTTCTGCTCGATGTCCGAATCCAGGAGTAGCAGCGGAATGCGCCCGACCTGGGCGACCCAGATTCGTGCGCGCAACACACCGCCACCGGGCATCGCGACGTGAATCAGCACCGGCGCGCCGTCCGCGGAAGAGTCGGTCAGCAAATGCAGCGGCAGACCCTGCGGATCGTGTGCCGGGTAGTGCTCGGCCTGCCAGCCGTCGACGGTCAGCGACTGCCGGAAATACCCCGACCGGTACAGCAGGCCCACCCCGATGAGCGGCAGGCCCAGATCGGAGGCAGCTTTGAGGTGATCTCCCGCCAGGATGCCGAGGCCGCCGGAGTAGTTGGGGAGAACCTCGCTGACACCGAACTCCATGGAGAAGTAGGCGATACTGTTCGCTGCCGGTTGACTACGACCCTGATACCACCGTGGGCGTGCCAAATACTCTTCGAGATCCGCCTGGGCAGCATCCAGATCCTCGAGGAAATCGGGATCCTCGGACAACTCGTCGAGCCGTGACGGCGCGACTTCGCCCAGCATGCGTACCGGGTCACAGCGCACTTTTCGCCACAGCTGCGCGTCGAGTCGCTCGAACAATTCCTGGGTCGGCGGGTGCCACGACCACCGCAGATTGGTCGACAGTGGCCCCAGTGCGGCAAGGCGCCCGGGAAGATGAGCTCGGACAGTGAACCGACGCAAGGCTTTCACCTGGCGAACACTACCCACAACGCGCTTGGCGCGCCGGTACCCAACACACCTGGGTACAGGTACCGCGGGTGACGACGAACGATCGGGCGCTCCACTACGGTTGAAGCGGCGACTTCGAGGCCGTGCGCCGCGCAGTGTGACAGGTACGGCCCAGTGGCAGGCACGGCGAGAAATGACAACAGGTACGGCGAGAACGGAGACCGCAGTGACGGGACGACTCGGCATCGACGACGTGGAGCCCACGATCGACGGTGGCCGCTTTCCGTCCAAGGCTGTGGTCGGTGAGGCCGTACCCGTGCAGGCCGTGGTGTGGCGGGAGGGCCATGCTGCGGTGTCCGCAACCCTGGCCGTCCGCGCTCCGTCCGACTCCACGAAAGAAACCCGCACGTTGCGCATCCCCATGAGTCCCGGTGTGCTGCCCGACGTCGTCGACGGTCTGTTCACCCCCACGTGTGCAGGCCACTGGACGTTCACCATCGAGGCGTGGAGCGACCCGATCGCCACCTGGAAGCACGCAATCGAGGCCAAACTTGCAGTAGGGCAGGGGGCCGTCGAGCTGACCAACGACCTCGAGATCGGGGCCCGGTTGTTCGACACGGCGGCCACCGGGGTCCCGGTCGGCGATCGCGAGCGTGTCGTTGCCGTGGCGACATCGTTGCGCTCGAATCGACAGCTCCCTGTACGCGTGGCTCCTGCATTCGGTTCGGACATCACCGAGCTGCTGCGCACGCATCCGCTACGCGAGTTGGTGACCACGAGCGCCGTCCATCATGTATCGGTCGACCGGCGCGCTGCACTCTTCGGGTCGTGGTACGAGTTCTTCCCGCGTTCGACCGGCGGATGGAACGCAGACGGCACACCGCGCCACGGAACCTTCGACACCGCGGCTGCCGACCTTCCGCGCATCGCCGCCATGGGTTTCGACGTGGTGTATCTGCCGCCGATCCACCCGATCGGGACCGTCAATCGCAAAGGTCCGAACAACACCCTGACGCCCGGTCCGGGCGATACCGGCTCACCGTGGGCGATCGGTTCGGTCGACGGTGGCCACGACGCCGTCCACCCCGAGTTGGGCACGCTCGCAGACTTTCGTGGATTCGTGGACTCGGCACGCCGCAACGGCATGGAAGTGGCGCTCGATCTGGCACTTCAGTGCGCGCCCGATCACCCCTGGGCGAGCGAGCATCCCGAATGGTTCACGGTGCTGCCCGACGGGACGATCGCGTACGCAGAGAATCCGCCGAAGAAGTACCAGGACATCTATCCGATCGACTTCGACAACGATCCCGAGGGCATCTACGCTGAGGTATTCCGCGTGGTACTGCACTGGATCGACGTGGGCGTGAAGATATTTCGGGTGGACAATCCACACACGAAGCCGCCGAGTTTCTGGCAACGATTCATCGCCGACGTCAAGCAATCTCATCCCGACGTGCTCTTCCTGTCCGAGGCGTTCACTCGTCCCGCCCGCTTGTACGGACTGGCCAGACGGGGCTTCACGCAGTCCTATACGTACTTCACGTGGCGCACGGCAAAGTGGGAACTCGTCGAGTTCGGCAACGAACTGGCCGCCAAGGCCGACGAAGCCAGGCCCAATCTGTTCGTGAACACCCCGGACATACTGCACGAGAGCCTTCAGCACGGCGGTCCGGGAATGTTCGCGCTGAGGGCTGCACTCGCGGCAACGATGTCCCCCGCGTGGGGCGTGTACTCCGGGTACGAGTTGTACGAACATCAAGCCCTTCGCCCGAGCAGCGAGGAATACCTGCACTCGGAGAAGTACGAACTGCGACCGCGCGATTTCGCTGGGGCCGCGGCGCGGGGGGAATCGCTGGCGCCGTGGCTCACCACACTCAACCGAATCCGGCGGGCACATCCGGCGTTGCAGCAACTCCGGAACCTGCACTTCCATCACATCGACAACGACGCCCTCATCGCCTACTCGAAATTCGATCCGGCCACCGGCGATGCCGTGCTGACGGTGATCAACCTCGACCCGTATACCGCCGCGCAAGGCCACATCTGGCTCGACATGCCCGCGATCGGGCACGACTGGCACGACCGCATGACGGTTCGGGACGAGGTGAGCGGCGAGCAGTACGACTGGGGGCAAACCAATTTCGTACGCCTCGAACCATGGCGTGCTGCGGCGCACATCATCGCGCTTCCGAACATCTCCCATCCTGCGCGCTTTGCGCTCTCCCGTCGGCGAGGTGCCCGATGAGCGAATCGTCCGCCGGCCCCACACCGTCCGCCGCTGATCTCGACCTACTGGCGCGGGGCGCGCACCATGATCCGCACGCCGTTTTGGGTGCGCATCCCCATCGGGACGGCACACTGGTGCGCACGCTGCGTCCGGATGCGGTGTCCGTCGACGCAGTGGTGGCCGGTACACGGCATCCTCTCGCCGAGGTTGCGGAGGGCATCTTCGCGGCTGTGATCCCTGTCCGTGATCTCGCGGACTACCGTCTCGCCACACGATATCCCGACGGGCGCACGGTCACCTGCGCCGACGGGTATCGCTTCCTGCCCACGCTCGGCGACTTGGATTTGCACCTGGTCGGTGAGGGTCGTCACGAACGGTTGTGGGAGGTTCTCGGTGCACATCAACGCACCTACGAGACCCCCGACGGTGTGGTTTCCGGAACATCGTTCGCGGTCTGGGCACCTGCGGCACGCGGCGTCGCCGTGATCGGTGATTTCAACGGCTGGCGGGGACCGAGCGCACCCATGCGCGCACTGGGATCGACCGGTGTGTGGGAACTGTTCGTCCCGGACCTCGGCCCCGGTGAACTGTACAAATACCATGTGATCGGCCCCGACGGCATCGGCCGGGACAAGGCGGATCCGATGGCCTTCCACACCGAGGTTCCGCCGGCGACGGCATCGCGAATCACGGCGAGCACGCACGAGTGGCGGGACGCGGAATGGCTGGACCGCCGAAAGACGTCGGAACCTGCACAATCACCGATGAGCGTCTACGAGGTCCATCTGGGTTCGTGGCGACCTGGACTTCCCTACCGTGAACTGGCGGAACAACTCACCTCGTACGTGAAAGCGGCGGGCTTCACCCACGTGGAACTGCTTCCGGTCGCCGAGCATCCATTCGGTGGCTCGTGGGGGTACCAGGTCACCTCGTACTACGCCCCGACCGCCAGATTCGGCACCCCGGACGACTTCCGGTGGTTCGTCGACAGCCTGCACCGTGCGGGTATCGGCGTTCTCGTCGACTGGGTTCCGGCGCACTTCCCCAAAGACGACTGGGCACTGGCCCGATTCGACGGCACACCGTTGTACGAGCACCGCGATCCTCAACGCGGCGAGCAATTGGATTGGGGCACCTACGTGTTCGACTTCGGTCGCCGCGAGGTTCGCAACTTCCTCGTCGCCAACGCCCTGTTCTGGATCGAGGAGTTCCACATCGACGGGCTACGCGTGGACGCGGTGGCCTCGATGCTCTACCTCGACTATTCCCGCCCCGACGGCGGGTGGACGCCCAATATTCACGGTGGCCGCGAGAACCTCGAAGCCGTTGCCTTTCTGCAAGAGATGAACGCCACCGTGCACAAGCATCACCCCGGCGTCGTCACGATCGCCGAGGAATCGACAGCGTGGCCTGGTGTCACGCGCGCCACCAACGTCGGCGGTCTCGGATTCGACATGAAATGGAACATGGGCTGGATGCACGACACGCTCGGATTCCTGTCCCACGACCCGATTCACCGGAGCTATCACCACCACGAGATCACCTTCTCGCTGATGTACGCGTGGAGCGAGAACTACCTGCTCCCGATCAGCCACGACGAGGTCGTCCACGGCAAGGGCACATTGTGGACCCGCATGCCCGGCGACGATTTCGCCAAGGCGGCCGGCCTCCGCGCCCTGCTCGCCTACATGTGGGCACACCCCGGAAAACAATTGTTGTTCATGGGCCAGGAATTCGGGCAATCGGGGGAATGGTCCGAGGAACGTGGACTCGATTGGGCCGAGCTCGATCGAGCCGATACCGGCCGCTACCACCGTGGAATCTCGCGACTCGTATCCGACCTCAACGCGGTGTATCGGGATCGTCCAGCGCTCTGGACCCTCGACGCGTCGCCCGGCGGCTACTCGTGGATCGACGCGAACGACACCGCGAACAATGTCCTGAGCTTCTTGCGCTACGGTACTGACGGTTCGATCGTCGCCTGCCTGTTCAACTTCTCCGGGCGATCGCATTCGGACTATCGGGTGGGGTTGCCCGAACCGGGTCGATGGACCGAATTGCTCAACACGGATGCTGTGCCGTACGAGGGCTCGGGATTGGGAAACCTCGGTGCAGTGATGGCGACGTCCCAGTCGTGGCACGGACGTCCCGCCTCGGCGCAGGTGGCTCTTCCGGCGAACGGGGCGATCTGGATCGGTCTGGAGCGTTGATGAACGGATACCGGCATCTGCTGGTTCGACTTGCGGGCCTCGTGACCGTGGCGGTCACGCTCGCCGGCTGCACATCGTCCGTCACCGGCCAGGCCGTGTCCATCTACGACGATCCCTTCCGAGTGGCCGGACTCGAAGCGACGTCGGGTCCCAGCGGTGCACGTCCGTCCGTACCCGACGCCGATATCGCGATCACGAACACCGACGGCGGCGACGTCGACACGATGCTCGGCAACGCGATCGCCGACCTCGAAGTGTATTGGTCACAGAAGTTCCCCGAACTGTTCGACCAGAAGTTCGAGCCCGTGGCCGAGCTGATCTCCTGGGATCCGACACAGCATCGTGGACCGACCTTCTGCGGCGAGAGCACGGAAGGCCTCCCCAACGCCGGCTACTGCACCAAGGACCACACGATCGGGTGGGACCGGAGAGTGCTGTTACCAGAGGTGATCGCAAAGTTCGGCGACATCGCCGCGGTCTTCGTACTCGCGCACGAATACGGTCACGCGGTGCAGACGAAGGCGAACATCGCACCCGCCGCGAAAGTGGCAGGGATCGTGCGCGAGCAGCAGGCCGACTGCTTCGCCGGCAGCTTTCTGCGCCATATCGCGGAAGGGGAATCCGAGCATTTCAGGCTGAACACCTCGGATGGACTCAACAACGTGTTGGCATCCGCTGTAGCCATCGGCGACACAGATCCCACCAATCCCGGCAATGTTCACGGTTCCGCTTTCGAACGCGTGACCGCGGTACAGATCGGTTTCACCAACGGCCCGTCGCCGTGCGAACGCATCGACCAGAAGGAAATCGAATCGCGGCGCGCCGACCTACCCCAACGATTCAGTGACGATCTGGACGACGGCGAGCTGGCGGTCACGGAGGAGTCGCTGGAGATGTTCGTGGAGTCCTTCCAGCTGATCTTCGAACTACCCGATCCGCCGAAGCTCTACCTCGACGGCGCCGACCTCGACTGCCCGAATGCGGAAGTCACACAACCGGTGTCGTACTGCCCTGCCACCAATGCCATCGGGGTGAGTGTGGACGCGCTGGCGGAACGTGCGACGCCCACCCCCACCAGCCGACGCGACCTCCTCGCAACTCACTTGACCGGGGACTACACGGCATACCTGCTCTTGGCCTCCCGCTACACGCTGGCCATCCAGAACCACAAAGGCGAGGACTTGCACTCACCCGAGACGGCACTGCGCGCGGCGTGCTTGTCGGGCGTCATCACGGCAGCGCTGAGTCCCGAGAATCCCCAGATGCTCGAGGACGGCAGTGTGTGGTTGTCGCCGGGTGACCTGGACGAGGCCGTTTCAGGACTACTGACGGACGGCCTGGCGGCAAGCGATGTGAACGGTCGCACGGTGCCCAGCGGATTCTCGCGAGTCGACGCGTTCCGTACCGGAGTTCTCGAGGGCGAGGGCGGCTGCCACGGCCGGTACCGCTAGCGGCGCAGGTACGGGCGCCACCGCTGGATCAGTAGAGGGCAGTAGCCAACTTACGGCGCGCGGAGACCACCGCAGGCTCAGCAGGATCGAACAACTCGAACAGTTCCAACAGACGGGTTCGGGCGCGGGTCCGATCATCGCCGGCACTACGCTTGATCACCGCGATGATGCGCTCGAATGCCGCCTCCGGAGCTTGCCCGTACAGTTCCACGTCGGCTGCCGCGAGCTGGGCATCGATGTTCGTCGGCTCCGCATCGGCGGCAGCGACCGCCCCACTCTCGAGTTGCTGTACACGGGCGAGGAATCGCACCTGACGAATCGCCCCGAGCGCCTCGGCATTGGCCGGTTCCTCGTCGAGGATCCGCTGGAATGCCGCTTCGGCGCCGGCGAGATCACCCTCGTCGAGTGCAGCCTCCGCAGCGGTGAAACGGGGATCCTCGGGTTCCGGTTCGGCTTCGGCCCCGGCATCGACCGGCGGACCCGACAGCTTTCCGGCCACGGCCTGCTCCACCGCAGCAAGCCATTGACGCAGCTGCTCTTCCGGCTGCACTCCCTGAAAGTCCGCGAGGGGCTGCCCCGCCGCGATCGCCACAACGGTGGGTACCGATTGCACGCCGAATGCTTGGGCTATCCGGGGGTTCGCATCCACATCCACCTTTGCGAGCACCCAGCGACCGCCTGCTTCCCGAGCAAGCTTCTCGAGCAACGGCGACAGCTGTTTGCACGGCCCGCACCACGTTGCCCACAGATCCACGATCACGGGAACCTGACTCGAACGACGCAGCACCTCGTCTTCGAAGGTTTCCTCGGTCACGTCGATGACGGGTGCGAGAGGTCCGGTTGACGTTTCGTCGCCGTTGTCACCGGCCGCCGGTCGCGCGGGAGGTGCCGAAGCACGCTCCTTGAGTCCCGAAAGATCGACGGCACCGCTGGTTGCCGCGGCAATCGCGGCGGAGCGAGCTGGATTACGAGAACCTGGTCGAGTCACGACTCCCAGTCTGTCACGAAAGCGTCGACGGGAGGAACGCAGGCCGCGTCATCGAATTCGCAGACCGTGCCATCGAGCCCGAGAACGTCATCGAGCCCGAGGACATGCGATCCGAATTCGAGAACAGCGATCCCCGAAGGACGACCGGGGACGTCAGGCTGACGTCGTGGCCGGTTCAGGCGTCTTGTTCGTCGACAGTTCCCCCAGACGACCCGTGCGGGCGGCCCAGACCTCGAAGACCACGGTTCCGAACGGAGGAACGCTCGACAGCAGGGCAAGTGCCGTGACCTTCAGGTCCCACTTCAGCTGAACTGCCGTGACGAGTGCGACCACGATGAACAACATGAAGCCGGCAACACCGTGCACCATGCCCGGAATGCTCACTGCTTCCTCGTAACCGAGGACCCACTTGAAGAACATGGCCACGAGTAAGACAGCCCAGGTCAAAGCCTCCCAGTATGCAACGAGACGGAAGCGCTTCGCGGGAGTGGAGACGTCGAAGATGTTCGGCATGGTGTCCATTGTGCCCGAATGTCTACGACACGCCGTAGTGGGGTTCGTCACCGCCGCATCGAGGCAACCCCACCACGACGTGTCGAAAGCGTTACTTCTTGGGGACGCGAACGATCAGGGCGTCACCCTGTCCGCCACCGCCACACAGGGCCGCAGCACCGATGCCGCCGCCACGACGGCCCAATTCCAGCGCGAGGTGCAGCGCGATTCGAGCACCGGACATACCGAGGGGGTGACCGACGGCAATGGCACCACCGTTGACGTTCACCTTCGCCGCATCGAGGCCCAGTTCTCGTGTCGAGGCGATACCGACAGCCGCGAACGCCTCGTTGATCTCGACGAGATCGAGATCCTGCGGGTCGACCCCCTCACGCGCACACGCCTTGGCGATCGCACGCGCCGGCTGCGACTGAAGCGTCGAGTCCGGACCGGCGACGACACCGTGGGCACCGATCTCGGCGATCCAGGTGAGACCGAGCTCTTCCGCCTTCGCCTTGCTCATGACGACAACGGCTGCGGCGCCGTCGGAAATCGGCGACGCCGAACCCGCGGTGATCGTGCCGTCCTTGCTGAACGCAGGGCGAAGACGTCCCAGCGACTCGGTGGTGGTGTCGGCGCGAATACCCTCGTCCTGCGCGAAAACGACCGGATCACCCTTGCGCTGCGGAATGGAGACGGGGACGACCTCGTCCTCGAACAAGCCGTCCTTCCAGGCACGGGCCGCATTCTGGTGCGAGGCAGCAGCGAAGGCGTCCTGCTCCTCACGACTGATGTGTGACGTCGATTCTTTGTTCGCCGTCTCGGTGAGCAGCCCCATGGCCTGATCGGTGAACACGTCGTGCAGACCGTCGTACGCCATATGGTCACGCATCGTGACGTCGCCGTACTTGAACCCGCCACGACTCTTCTCGAGCATGTGCGGCGCGCGGCTCATCGACTCCTGGCCACCGGCCACGACCACGTCGAACTCGCCTGCCCGGATCAGCTGATCAGCCAGTGCGATCGCATCCACACCCGACAGGCACACCTTGTTGACGGTCAGGGCAGGGACATCCATCGGAATGCCTGCGGCAACCGCGGCCTGACGCGCCGGAATCTGGCCGGCGCCGGCGGTGAGCACCTGCCCCATGATCACGTACTCGACCTGCTCGGGCTTGACCCCGGACTTCTCGAGCGCGCCCTTGATGGCAATCCCGCCGAGGTCGGAGCCCGAAAGGTCCTTCAACGATCCGAGTAGACGCCCCATCGGGGTGCGCGCTCCGGCAACAATTACAGAACTGGTCACGATTTCCTCCGCGTACGAAAAGTCGGGTGATGCCTCGCAGGTCGATTCCCCATGCGACGCAGGTGAGCGACGTAAGTCACATCCCGATGAGAACACCTCACACGGTAACGCTAACGTCGATGCCATGACACAGTCGTCCCCTGGAACTCAGCCACAGTCGTCCCCTGAAACTCGTACGTCTCCCTTGTCCTCCGACCTGGTACTGGCGATCGACCACGTCGGCATCGCCGTGCCCGACCTGGATGCCGCCATTGCCTGGTACAGCCGCCACCTCGGTATGGAGGCGACTCACGAGGAAGTCAACGAGGAGCAAGGCGTACGCGAGGCGATGCTCAGCGTTGTCGGCGCCAAGTCCGACAGCACGGCTCTGCAACTCCTGGCACCCCTGAACGAGCAGTCCACCATCGCCAAATTCATCGAGCGCAGCGGCCCCGGTCTCCAGCAGTTGGCATACCGGGTGAGCAACATCGAAGCGATCTCGGCACTTCTGCTCGAGCAGGGTGTGCGACTGCTCTACGACGCACCACGACGCGGTACTGCCGACTCACGAATCAACTTCGTACACCCGAAGGATGCCGGCGGCGTTCTGGTCGAACTCGTGGAGCAATCGAGCGGCAACTGACCGATCGTGGGCAGGTACCGGGCCAAGGCAGCGTGGACCCCTCCTGCCCAGGTAGATTGGCGGGCATGGTGAACGAGCACGATCGCGGATCTCAGCAGCTCCCCTTCTCGATCGCACGAAAAGGATTCGATCGCGACGAAGTACGCAACTATTTCGAGCGTTTCGACGCCGAACTCCGGGTGACGGCCGCGGATCGCGATGCCGCGGCGGCGCAGGCTCGCGATCTCGCCAAACAGCTCGACGATGCCCGCAACGAGATCGACGACCTCCGCAAGGACGTCGATCGACTGTCGGTCCCGCCCACCACCGCCGAAGGCATGAGCGACCGCATTTCGCGCATGTTGCGTCTCGCCTCGGACGAGGCGTCCGAGGTTCGCGCGAAAGCCGAATCCGATGCCGCCGAGATGATCTCGATAGCCGAACAAGAAGGCACCGCGCTCCGTGGCGAGTACGAGTCGCTCGTTGCCGAACTCGAGGATCGCCGTAGCGCCCTCGAGGTCGAGCACGGCCAGACCATGTCCAAGGCGCGGGCAGAATCCAAGCGCATCGTGGAGGCCGCCGAGTCCGAGCGCGATCGGTTGGCTGCCGAATCGGAGCTCGAACGCTCCCGCATCCAAGAAGACTTCGACCTCACCATGTCCGAGAAGCGTCAGAAGACCATCACGGCTGTCAACGAACTCGAGTCGTCGAGCAAGGCCGAAGCGAAACGCCGTCTCGACGACGCTGCACACGAGGCCGAGCGTCGCATCCAGATCGCGACCGACCAGGCCGAACGCAAGATCACCCACGCCAAGGACCTGGCCGAGGAGCTTCGGGTTCTGCGCGGCCGCATCCTCGCGCAACTCTTGGGTATTCGCGGACAACTCGATTCGGTTCCCGCGATGTTGGCGTCGGTCAACCGCGAAAGTGAACTGCTCGACGCCCAGCCGGAAACGAAGGCGTCCGGGAACGGCAATGATGAGGAAGCACAGACTGATTCGACGGACTCGGCAGACACCGAAACCGACAAGACCCACAAGACCGAAACAGGCGAACAGGACCGCGACGGTGCGGACGGTCGCAGCGACGCAACGAAGAACACGGCCGAAACAGACCGCAATGACACCGGCGCGGACCGCAGGGACGGCCGCAATGACACCGGCGCGGACCGCAGGGACGGCCGCAATGACACCGGCGCGGACCGCAGGGACGGCCGCAATGACACCGGCGCGGACCGCAGGGACGGCCGCAATGACACAGACAAGACCGTCGAGGTGGACCGCGCACTCGTGAAGCAGGGCGGGTCACAGCAGGGCAGCGGGAAGCAGCCGGTCAGGTCGGGCAGCAAGTCGCGCTGATCACGACCATCTGCGGGTGAGACCGCGGGTTCGCCTCCCCGACCAGCACCCCGTGTGCCAATGGCGACGATCCTCCGTCCCTCCGAACTCGGCGGGCCAGGTGACCACGTGGGCTACACCTGGCCGGATCTTTTGGTCGCACCCAGGACACCGATAGGTCTTGACAGCCCTGGCGCCGGAGACCGGACGGACGACATACGTCTCGTCCAACGCGCCCGCCGGACCCGATTCCTGTCGGCTCGTCGCACCACCGAAGAGTGCGCCACCGTGGTCTGCCGCCGTTGCACGGGATCGGCGACGGCTCGAGGGCTGGGGTTTACGGCGTGGCACGCAGCTCAGTCTAGAAGAGCCGGAACTCGGTGCTCTCGGTGCCGCGCAGCGCCTCGTAGTCGAGAACCAGGCAACGAATACCTCGGTCGGTCGCCAGCGTCTTGGCCTGCGGTTTGATTTGCTGGGCAGCGAAAACGCCGCTGACCGGCGCCAACAACGGATCACGGTTGAGCAACTCGAGGTACCGCGTCAGCTGTTCGACCCCGTCGATGTCGCCGCGACGCTTGATCTCGACCGCAACCGACGCGCCGTCCGCGTCTCGGCACATCAGGTCGACCGGTCCGATCGCGGTCATGTACTCGCGCCGCACCAAGGTGTATCCGGCGCCCAATGTTTCGACGTGCTCTGCCAGCAACTCCTGCAGGTGGGCCTCGACCCCGTCCTTGACCAATCCGGGATCCACGCCGAGTTCGTGGCTCGAATCGTGCTCGATCTCCTCGACGGTGATGCGAAGTTCCTCGCCGGCCTTGTTGGTCACCACCCACAAGGTGGTGTCGTCCTCACCGGCGTTCTCGACCAGCCAGCACGGCGGGCTCATCCAGTTGAGCGGTTTGTACGCACGATCGTCGGCGTGAATGCTCACCGAACCATCCGCCTTGATCAGGATCAGACGGCGAGCTGAGGGGAGGTGAGCCGTCAGACGACCCACATAGTCGACACGGCACTGGGCAATCACAAGACGCACGTGGACACCCTAGAGGATCGTCCGGTTAGTCTCGAATGACTATGCAGCAACGATGCGACTCCCCCGCTCCTATGGGTTCCCGGTTGCTGGGTGGACCCGACGAAACGTCTCGCCGTACCCGTATCCGGGTCCAACTGCTTCTGACAGCAACGAGCCTCGTCACCAATGTGATCGGCGCGCTCATCGCGGTCCTGCTCGTGACCGTGGTGGTGCCCGGCCCCACCGTCCTCACGATGGACTACGTGTACGTGAACTTCATTGCGGTCCCGGTCTACGTGGCCTTCGCGATAGTGGTCGGTCTCACCTGGGGTACACGAAGTCTCGTTCGAGACCTTCGCTGGGCCACCACGGGTCGCGCACCCAGCGCGCACGACCGGCGCGCCGCGTTTCGCGCTCCACTACGGCTGGCCCTCATGCAGGGAGTCATGTGGGCGCTCGCACTCGTCGTTCTGACGACGCTGTACGCCTTCGTCGACATCGAGGTAGTTCCGAAGGTCGCCTTCACCATCGCACTGACCGGCATCACCATCTGCGCATTCTGTTACGTGCTCTCACAGTTCGCGCTTCGCCCCCTCGCGGCCCGGGCACTCGAATACGGCGGCCCCCTCCCGGAGCGTGCGCTCGGAATCACCAGTCGGACGATGGTGACCTGGTTACTGGGTACGGGTGTACCCATCCTCGGTCTGATGCTGATCGCCGTGTTCAGTTTCATACGTCCGGCGAGCTCTACGAGCCTCGCCGTGGCAATCCTTGCGGTGGGCGGTGTCACACTCGTCGTCGGCCCACTCCTTGCCTTGCTCGGCGTCCGAGCAACTGCGGCTCCCATCCGCTCCGTGCGGGCCGGCATGACCCAAGTTGCCGAAGGCGACCTGGATGCATCCGTCGTTGTCTACGACGGCACCGAACTCGGTGCACTGCAGCTGGGCTTCAATCGGATGGCCGAAGGGCTGCGCGAACGCGAACGAATCAGAGACCTGTTCGGCCGCCACGTCGGACATGACGTGGCCGCCAATGCGCTGACCCGCCAGTCCGAACTCGGAGGCGAGGAGCGCCATGTTGCCGTCCTGTTCGTGGACATCATCGGGTCGACCACCATCGCGGCCACCCACGATCCGGTGGAAGTCGTCGAATTGCTGAACCGCTTCTTCGGGATCGTGGTCGACGAAGTGGATCGCCGGGGCGGCTTCGTCAACAAGTTCGAAGGTGACGCCGCGCTCGCGATCTTCGGCGCCCCTACCGAACTCTCCGATCCTGCCGGTCGAGCGCTCGCAACGGCCCGTGAGATTCATACACGCCTCGCAACAGAGGTACTCGAGTGCGACGCCGGGCTCGGAGTCGCCGCAGGCCCCGCCGTCGCCGGCAACATCGGTGCCCGGGAGCGTTTCGAATACACCGTGATCGGCGATCCGGTCAACGAGGCCGCACGGTTGTCCGAACTGGCCAAAACCATTCCCGGCCACGTCGTCGCGTCAGGACGTGCTCTCGAATCCGCGGGTACCGACGAGGCGCGGCGCTGGTCTCACGTCGACGACGTCGTGCTGCGCGGTCGCATCGAGCCGACGCGCATCACGGTGCCCACGGATACGACGACCGACACCGGGAGGCGCCCAGATCAGGGGTAGTGGAGAGGCGATACGTCTGTCGTGCACGAAACACCACTGCCAGTCGTCGCCCGGCCGCATCGACTGCGCAATCGGGTGGCCCGTCCGTTCCGCATGATGGCGGGCGTGCCGCATCGCCGACGAGTCGCTGCAGCCGACGTACCCACAGCACAGGCACATCATCAGGTGGTCCCAATGGGTCCCTGCCGCCAGACAGCCCGCGCACCCGTCCGAGGTGGGTACCACGGCGGAGCCCACCTCGGACAAATCCGGGTCTGTCCAGACTTCGGTCAATACCACCACCTTCCTTCCTCCGTAAGCGTGCCGGGAGCGCAGCCGAATGTCGTGGTCACCGCGGGGTGAACAACGCAGCGCCAACTCGGCCGCGCAGTACGGCACAATCGTTTCGACGGGGAATTTCGGGGTAGCCCACTCCCATGGATCTGGAGCTACCACCAGACCCGAAGGTCGACGAGGTACCACGCACGCCCGACCTATGGGCTGCACTTGCACTCACTGCGCAAATGCACGACGCAGCGACGACAGCTGAGGTCGCAACGTTTCTCGGATACGCGCTTGCCGCGCTCGGCCCCTTCACCCTGTCCTCCAGGCGGGGTGAGAATCACCCGCACTCCGACGAAGCGAACAAATGGCGCTACGTCGTATGCGGTGCAGCCGATTCCGAGTACGAACTCGTCGTGCGATCGCCGACGAAACCAACACCCGATCAGGTCACCTTGATCGAATTGGTCACCGCTCATGCCCGTACTGCCCTGGTCGCGTCACAGGCCCGTTCCTACCTGGCGCAAGAGCACGCAACGGACGTCACTGTCCAAGAGTTGTCACGCACTGTGGCACGGTTACGCCGCGAGTCGGACGTCCGGACCGTTCTGACCCGCCTGTCGACCACCATGGCCGGGGAAGAGGCAATCGTCGGCGCCCTCAACGAACTCACCGGTCTGCCGGTGGGCGTAGAGGATGCATTCGGAAACCTCCGGGTAGCGACTCCGCCCCCATCGACGACACGCTACCGACGAATCGGCGGACACAATCACGCAGACGCAATCGGCCGAGCCATCGCATCCGGGCACCCGATGAGAGACGGCGAGCGTCTGTTCCAGGTCGTCCGGCCGGAACGGAAGCTTCTGGGGACAGTGTTTCTCGCCGATCCCGCACGTCACGCCGGCGATTTCGAACAGTTCGCGCTGGAACACTGTGCGACGGCATTGGCCCTGCAAATGGCGCACCAGCGGTCGATCGCCGAGGCCGAGATGCGCCTTCGCAGAGATTTGGGTGCCGACCTCCTCGACGGGCTGGACAACGACACCGCCTGCGCGCGGGCCGACGCCCTGGGCTACGACCTGCGCAAGCCTCAGCGTGTACACGCCGCGCGGTGGACGGCAGGCACAGATGGACACGCACTTGCTTCGGCATTCGCTCGGCAGCTCGAGGCTTCACGGCGGTCTGCACTCGTCGTCCGGCGCGGCGACATCGTTGCGGTGGTTGCGGATGCTGCGCTCGCGCCGGCATCGCTCTACGACGGAGTACGCCGAATCTTGGGGAAGACGGGTGTCATGGGAGTCGGGACCGTGGCCGGCGACCCCGCGTCGCTCCCCCGCTCCTACGCGGATTCGGTGCGTGCTTTGGAAATACGGGAACATTCGATGCGACCGGAAGGAATCGTGCACTTCGACGACCTCGGCGTCTACCGCATCCTGGACGCACACGCCGACACGGGCGACGTCCACGAGTTCGTGCGCGAATGGCTCGGGGCACTCCTCGATTACGACCGTCGACATCGAAGCACAATGACAGAAACGCTGACCCAGTACCTGGAATACGGTGGTCACTACGACGAGACCGCAGCTGCCCTACGAATTCACCGAAGCACCTTGCGCTACAGAATGAGCCGAATACACGAGCTCACGGGACGCGATCTCCACGACGTCGACAACAGGTTGAACTTCCATCTCGCCACTCGTGCACTGCAAGTGATATCGGGCTCGGACCCAGGCCACCGGATGCCAGATGGCCACCCTGCTCCGGAAAGGTCCGGAAATGCCTGAAGCCCCCCAACATTGTTGGGGGGCTTCAGGTAACGGATGTTCGGCGGTGTCCTACTCTCCCACACCCTGTCGAGTGCAGTACCATCGGCGCAGACAGGCTTAGCTTCCGGGTTCGGAATGGGACCGGGCGTTTCCCTGTCGCTATGGCCGCCGTA